>CAZNYR010000035.1:23293-28484 GCA_964577275.1 uncultured Cytophagales bacterium
CATTGGTGCTTAAAAGTTTTGTCGAAGAGAAAAACCAATACCTATTTTATTTGCGAGATACTCAATTTGAAACCTTATGGAAATTCCCTCATCAAGCCTTGGAATGGGCAAAGGTTTTGGAACAAGATTTTGAATTGTTATGTGCTTCAGATAAACTTCGAGATTCTTTTTCTGATACGGAATTACGAGTAGTAAACATCTTGAAAAAATACAATTTTGAATATAATAGTAGTCAAATGATTGCATTGTTTGATAACAGTCTTCGGATGGAATGGATAGCACATATTGAGCGAAAATATCCGATTTTACGTTCAGCTTCATCATTGAAAATCAGGCAGTTAGAAATCAATTTACGAGAATCCCTCCAAGAGAAACAGCAGATAAGCGAAGAAATATTGAAAATTAGGCTCGAAGAAAAATCATGTAATAACCTAAAAACCAATAGATTAGGAAATATTATTGCCTATCGAGATTTATATCATCAGGTCAATAAGAAACGAAATATCTGGGCGTTACGCAGATTATTACAAGAATTTTTGGATGAAATTTTTCGCTTAATTCCGTGTTGGATGGCATCACCCGAGTCTGTTTCGGCAATTTTTGAACCCCAAAAAATTTTTGATTTGGTCATCTTTGATGAGGCTTCACAATGCTATGCTGAAAAAGCAATTCCGGCGATGTTTCGAGGCAAACAGGTTGTGATAGCGGGAGATTCAAAACAACTTCAGCCTTCTAACTTATATACGCCAAAATGGGAGGCAGATATTGAGGAAAATACACCTGAATTGGAGATTGAGTCCTTGTTAGATTTAGGGGTTCGTTATTTAGATTCAATACAATTACAGGGACATTATCGAAGTCAATCATTAGAACTTATTGATTTTTCAAACCAATATTTTTATCAAAATAAACTCAAATTAATCCCTGATTATCAATATTTTATAAAAAATAAACCAGCTATTGAATTTTTAAAAGTAGAAGGTATTTGGACAAGAAATACGAATCTTGTTGAGGCTCAACACGTAGTTAATTTGGTCAGAAATTTAATCCTGAATGGTCAAAAAAATATAGGAGTTATTACGTTTAATCACCCACAACAAATGTTAATTTTGGATTTGTTTGAGGAACAAAAAATAGCATTAAGCAAAGATATATTTGTAAAAAATATTGAAAATGTGCAAGGTGATGAACGTGAGATTATCATCTTTTCAGTGGGTTATGCGCCTTCCGAAAGTGGAAAATTTCGGCTAAATTTTGGGCTATTAAGTCAGGAGAAAGGCGAGAATCGACTGAATGTTGCAGTTACACGTGCGAGGCAAAAAATTTATGTGATTAGCAGTATTTATCCGCATCAGATTAACGCTGATGAACTCAAGCATGAGGGCGCAAAGCTATTACAAAAATACTTACAATATGCGCTGGATATTTCAGAAAAACGTCATAAAATATTACTTCATAAATCAAAAAAATACTATTTTTCAACTTTTTTAAAACAAAAGATAATGACGCATTTTCAAGCTAAAAAATGGACTTTTGAAATTCATGATAATTTTCCTTTTTCTGATTTGGTGATTGAAAAAAAACATATAAATAATCAGACCGAATATCGCTTAATTTTGACGGATGATAATTTATTTTATGATGCGCTTTCTGCCAAAGAAAATCATGTATATTTGCCTAATTTATTGCAAACTAAAAATTGGATTTTTCTAAGAGTATATAGTCGTGAGTTTTGGCAAAATCAAGAAAAATTATTTCAGAAAATTATAAATTTTATTGAATCATAACTTGAGCTGGAAATGAAAACCTATCGAAAAGTGATGACTATTGCGGGTTCTGATAGCGGTGGAGGTGCTGGTATTCAGGCAGATATAAAAACAATATCCGCTTTAGAATGCTTTGCAACCTCCGCCCTGACTGCCGTTACGGCACAAAACACCATGGGTGTAAAATCAATTCATGAAATTCCTGCAAAAATAGTACATGAACAAATTACGATGGTTTTGGATGATATTGGAACGGATGCGTTAAAAATTGGAATGCTTCATTCTGTTGAAATCATTGAAATTATTGCTCAAATTATCCAAGAATATCAGCTCAAAAATGTGGTGCTTGACCCTGTAATGATTTCGACCAGTGGCGATAAATTGATTCAGAATGAGGCAATTCAGGCAATTCGTGAGCAACTTATACCAGTAGCTACTTTTATCACACCAAATTTACATGAAGCCTTAGAACTTGCTCATTGTCAATTAGATAACATTAAAATTACGCTTGAAAGTTTGACACAAAAAGTGCATGACTTAGGTGCAAAATATGTTCTACTTAAAGGTGGACATACGGATAATCCGTCTGAATCTACCGATATTTTGTATGATGGAAAAGCATTTGAATACTTTAAAACATCTCGTATAAAAACTCAAAATACACACGGTACAGGCTGTACCCTATCTTCGGCGATTGCTTGTTTTTTAGCACATGGACAAGAGCCAAGAATAGCTATAAAAAACGCAAAAAATTACATTTCAGAAGCAATATTACATGGAAAGGACTACCAAATCGGTCATGGACACGGCGCAGTGCATCATTTTTTTAGATTCTGGGAAGATGAGAATGAAAAACAAAACATTATTTAAGCAGTTATATTCCAAATAACATTGATGTATTATGATGTGGATTTATGGCTTATTTTTGATTTTAGCGTTTATTGGAACGGAATTTTTTTCGTGGTTTATCCATAAATATATCATGCACGGTATTTTGTGGCGAATCCATCGGACTCACCACGAACCGAACCAGTATTTTTTCGAGCTAAATGACTTATTTTCAGTATTTTTTGCTTCAATTTCTATAGCACTTATTGTTTTGGGCGTACCTGATTTTGACGGACGATTTTGGGTCGGATTGGGGATTGCGAGCTATGGCATGACGTATTTTGTCTTACATGATGTGTTTATTCATCGCCGAATTAAGGTCTTTAAACGCAGTAAGAGTTCATTTTTACAAAGTATTTTGAAGGCACATCAAGCCCACCACAAAACACATCAACGAGATGGTAGCGAATCATTTGGACTGTTTTGTGTGCCTAAAAAATTCCATAAAAAATCTTAAATAATTAATTTTTATCAGATTCGGTACACAATGCGAAGTGGATATTCTCGCAACAATTTTCGAGTTTCCTTGAAGTCCTCTGTAAATCCTAGGATAAATCCGCCACCACCTGCTCCGCATAATTTGAGTGTGTAAACCCCTGATTCTAATCCTTTTTTCCAAGCCTGCCGAAATAAGGTTGGAATCATAGGCTGAAAATGTTGGTTCTGAAATTCTGAAATTTGTTTGAGATTCTCGAAAAGTATCTTTCGGTCTGCATCCAGAAATGCCTGAATACAATTATTGTTGTAATATATTAGTTCATTTTTGCATAATTTTAAAAAATTTTGATGCCGGCATTTTTCTAAAAATAGATTGACAAGAGGTTCGGTTTTTCGAGGTCGAGTTGTATTTAACAAAAAAACTGCACCATTTCCAACAGAATAATCGGGAATTTTCGTCATTTCAATCTGCGTTTTTGACCGAAGTAGGAGCGGTTTTTTGAGATAACAAATCAGGGGGTCAGCCCCAGAACTTGAGCCATGAAAATGAGATTCCATCTGCCCAAATATTTTTTTGAGTTCCAAAATCTGCATATTTGTCATGTCTTCATATACCTGAACTTTGTCATAAACATAGCGGTCATAAAGCCCTGCTGTCAGTGCGCCAGAACTTCCAACACCAAAACCCTGCGGGATACTTGACTGAAAATAAAGCCCTTGTGCAATATCAAAATCCAAAGAGGTTACATCGAAATCAGCACTAAGGTCGTTGTTTTCTTGTCGAATTTTGAGGTACTCACAGAACGCTTTGAGTTCTCGGTTCGATTGTTGAATACCCTTCGTATTGTCGGTAATATTTCTCAAAACTAACCGTCCTTCAAACAAATCGTAAGGCACAGTCAATGCCATCGAATGAATAATAATGCTGTATTCGCCAAATAATAAAATTTTAGACGAAAAAGATTTTGAACCATTTGTCATAGTCATATAAGAATGTAACTAATTTTGTATTATTCAATTTTTATAGCACCTTTTCCCATTTTATCAGATATGTAATATTTATCGTGGAAAAAGGATAATAATTCAGATTCAATAAAAGAGGCTACTTTTTGACGAATTTCGGCAGGATATAGCAAATGGATATTTGGACCTGCGTCTATCGTAAAGGCAATAGGCAAGTAAGTTTCTGCCCGAAAATGCCTAATTTTCGCAATAATTTGAAGCGTGTTGGGTTCTAACAAAATAAAAGAAGGATTAGACATCATCATCAATGCATGAAGTGTGAGCGCTTCGTTTTCTGCGATTTTTATAAAAGATTCTAAATCTCCTGATTGTAATATTTTTGATAAATTATATAAATTGTTTTTTGCTTGAACATATCGGGTTTGGGCATACGGATTGCCGTTCATCAGTGCATGACCCGCTCGACTTGAAACGCTTTTTTCGGACTTGCTGACCATCAAAATATCATCCCGAAAATCTCTAAAATTGGGATGCAAAAATTCGGAAAAAGACACTGCAAATTCATCCGAACTTCCTGTAATTGCTTCGGAAAATCCCCATGCCGCTGCATCAGGATAAACCGAACGACAGGCACTTCCAGAGGCTAAACGAGCAAAATAAGATACTTTTTTTAAAAAATTGGTATCAGATAAAGGCTCAAAACCCATTTTTATTCGTAATTCTTGTTCAATCGAACAGAGGCACAAAACTAATGCGCTCATGCCCGAAGCTGAAGAAGCAATGCCCGCCGAGTGTGGAAATGAATTGCTGGATTCGATATGCAAATGAAGGTTTTTTAAGAAGGGAAAATTAGGAGAAATATGGTCAAAATACTTTTGAATTTTGAGAGAAAAAGGCTCATTTTTTTTCCCTTCAAAATAAAAATCAAGCACAGGCTGATTATGATTTTTTAAAGTATGATACTGAACTATTGTTTCTGTAAACGAATTTTTTAACGTAAAACTTAACGATGGATTTTGTGGTAATTGCTCCCCATATTTACCCCAATATTTAACTAACGCAATATTTGAGGGACTTCGCCACGCCACTCGCCCCGAAATCTGGGGTAAATTTTCGGCTGACACAGGCGAAAAAGT
>CAZNYR010000035.1:28494-37721 GCA_964577275.1 uncultured Cytophagales bacterium
AAAAGTGAGTTTATCTTCCATTTTTTAAAGGTCTCCTAATTGTGGACGAATCAAAATTTCTTCGATAACTGACTGATTTGAAAGGCTATACGCTCCATAAATGGCATCTGCTACGTCTTCTGGTTTCATAAATCGGTCGAGAGGCAAGCCTGTTTCTGCGTTCTCCCAGCTTTGTGTATAAGTTGCGCCCGGTAAAATTGCCGTTACTCGCACGCCATGTTCCTTCATCTCTTCTCGAAGCACTTTGGTCATGCCGTAAAGTGCAAATTTTGAGATGCAATAACTGCCACCATTGATGTAAGGAATAATGCTTGCGGTTGAACAAATATTAAAAATATGTCCTTTTTTACGTTGAATCATTTTGCCAATAAGTCCTCTGGTAACATGATAAGCACTATATAAATTTGTGTTTATCATTTTTTCGAGTGTGCCTTCTTCTTCGGAATGAATCGAGCCGGGCAAGAAAAATCCTGTGTTATTTACCAGAATTTCAAGCTCTTCAGGGATATTATTCACAAAATCAACAAATTTTTGAGTTTCTTTTCGGTCAGCTAAATCCGCTTTTAGGAAGCTCACTTCTGCGCCAAATTCCAGACCTAATTCAAACTTGAGTTTGACCAAATCGGATTCATTTCTTGCGCACGTAACAATGTGTTTGTTTTCGGAAGCAAATTTTTGTACAATCGCTCTGCCAATGCCTTTTGTTCCGCCTGTTATAACAATCATAATGAATGGGTTTAAATTTAATTCTTAATGTTAAATTATAAATATTTTCATTTAAGATTACATGAATATTTTTCTGTACTAAAATCAATTTAAAATAAGCTACGGATGCTCATTGAACAAAATAACAACAAAAGGACTAAAAATGATTTTAAATAGGAAATATAATTCTAATTTTGTGCGAGGTATTGGTAAAAAATGGAAGTGTAACTTATTGAAAATCAGGGATTTTTACGAAGATATAGGCGAAAAATATTCGTAAAAGTCCCTAAGTATTTAGGATTGAGGGGAATTGGTCTTGTTTAAGAAAGAATATTGACCAAGCAATTGCTCGCATAAATCTTCGTCTTTTCCCTCTTTCAGTTGTCGAAGGTCGAGCCGATAAGCCCGCGCCATCATGGAGCGGTCTTCGGGGTCTCGTTTGAGCATCTGTAAAAGACGTAGCTCCAACTCTTCGATGATTTGTTGTTTTGTTTTTTTCATAATCATAAACGGCTAATGAAATGTAATAAAAATCATGTTTGTCAAGTTTTTTTATCAAAATAAAAGGTCAGATTTTAAGTATTCAAAGAGTTTTATATCTTAACGAACAAAGAATACCAGACATTGCAAAATTTATCAAAAAAAATCACGTTTTATCAACCAAAAATAGACCTTCAATTTTATGAAATCTTTTATTTATGTTTTTTGTTTTTGGGGTTGTATCTTATTGACTTCGTGTAAGTTAGACCAAATGCAGGAAGTGGTCGAACCATCTATTTCGTGGCAGGATACCAGTGCAAATCACCCCAAGCACGATAAGTTCATACAAATTCTGGAAAAATATACCGCCGAACGTGCCTTGCCGGGGCTTTCTTTGTTGATTTACACGCCCGAAAATGGGATTTGGACAGGTGCATCGGGGTTTGCTCAACTCGAAAATCAGACCGTTTTGTCGCCTGCTCATTTGGTTAATGCCTCGGATGCGAGTTCGATGTTTGCCAGCATTTTAGCTTTGCGTCTTATCGAGGATGGTATTTTAAATCTCGATGACCCGATTACCAATTATTTGGATAAAAAATATACTGATTTTAGAAATTCAGGTAAAATCACGGTTCGACATTTGTTACAACAAACCTCTGGTATTCAGGATGTTATCTCGCTTCGTAAAAGTATGTTGGATGTGTTAAATAATTATGAAGATAAAACATCTCCTCAAGATTATATTAAAATGATTAAGCGCAAAAAGCCCGAATTTGAACCCGAAAAAGGAGCAAAATATTCGGCTACGAACTCAATGTTATTGATGTTAATTGTGGAGAATTTAACGGAACTTGACCATGCCGATTTGATAGAACAAGTTGTATTTCAGGAAGTTGGCGCATTAAACTCGTATTATAAAAATAGTGTTGATTATCCCTTTGTGGATGGGCAAATGAATTTTTATGTGGATAGATTGAATGATGGAAAATTAGAAAATATTACGAAAGCCTTGATGAAACAAAATCAGTATAATGCCTATGGTTTTGATGGCGTTCTGACGACACTTTATGACCTGCATCTACTTGTTAATCAGGTATTTAGGGATAGTTTATTCTTGCCCGAAACCATGCAGGAAATACAGAGTTTTACGGCGCAAACCGATGAAAATGGCGTTCGATACGGTTTGGGCATTCAGCGCATCAAAACCAGTCTTGGAATGGGCTTGGGGTATCATGGAACTTCCTATGGTTCAACACTTTATGTCTTTTATTTTCCCGAAAATGATGCGACAATTATTTTCCATACCAATACTGGAATCGAAACCGCTAAATGGGCGAGTGATGCGATAGATGACTTTTGGAACGAAATCCTAAACGAAGCATTGAAGTAATATTTCACGAAAAAATAAATATTTTTAGTATTAAAGTTCTAACATTATGGCTCGATTGACTTTAAAATTACCTAAAAAGTTTGCTTTTAAGACTGCTTTACCTGTCCGAATTACGGACATAAATTATGGAAATCATCTCGGAAATGACCGTTATTTGAGTTACATTCAGGAGGCGAGAATGCAATATTTGCAGGCTTTGGGATATGCTGATGAATTGCACGTAGAGGATGTGGCGTTATTTGTCGGCGACTCTGCAGTGATGTATAAACACGAAATTTTTTATGGACAAACACTTGAAATTGAGGTTGTTGCATCAGATTTTGGGCGGGTAACATTTGACTTTTATTTTCGTCTGATGTGTCTTGAATCAGGAAAAGAAGTGGCTTCCGCCAAAACTGGAATGGTGTGTTTGGACTTGGCTACTCGAAAATTGATGCGTGTTCCGCCTGCTTTTCAGGCTCTGACCCAAATGAGTTAAATGTGCGCTTTGAAGTGATAATTATCTCATAAAATTTCGTTTTTAGTCCGAGAAGTACATTTTGTTATATGGCATCAAAATAACAAATTTATTGATACTTTTGCAAAAGTTTGACATACAAAAAATAGTTTTTCATGACAACCACACCCATTATCAAAACCCTTGATTTGGTTAAAACATTTTACGCTGGAAAATCAAATGAAGTACCTGCTATTCAGGGAGTTAATCTCGAAATTCAGGCGGGAGAATGTGTGTTATTGACGGGGGCTTCGGGTTCGGGCAAATCGACACTTTTGGCAATTTTGAGTTGTTTGTCAAAACCAACTTCGGGCAAATATTTTTGTCAAGGCGAGCAGGTTTCTCGTTGGTCAGAAAAATTCTTGACGCAATTTCGTCAGACCCACATAGGTATTGTTTTTCAGCATTTTAACTTGGTCAAAGGCATGAGCGTGGCGCGCAATATTAGCTTGCCATTATTGCCTCAAAATCTTAAATTTCACGAAATCAAATCGGCTGTTCAGCACGCGATGCAAACGATAAATATTTTGCATCGAGCTGATTTTCAGGTGGATACTTTGTCTGGTGGCGAACTGCAACGCACTGCCATTGCACGGGCTTTGGTCAATAATCCGAATATTATTTTTGCGGATGAGCCTACTGCACATCTGGATGCACAAAATTCGGAAATGATTTTGGATGTTTTTTTGGAATTAAAAAAGCAAGGTAAAACCCTGATAATCACCACACATGACCCCAGAGTAGAAGCACATTCGATAGCAGACCGCAAGTTGATTTTGAGCGATGGAAAAATCATATCAGATACGGCGTTAGGCTAAAAAGATTTTGGTAAAATAGAACTGAAACCCATCCAAAAGACGTTCTTTGGACAAATCTTTTTTCAGAAATATGGTTTCGTTTACCCAAAATTACCCTAATTTTTTTATGGAAATTCACTTCACAAAAACAAGTTTTTTTACAAAATTAGTAATTGTATTACTTTTTATAATTCAATTTAAAACCTCTGCACAAGAGGCAATGGATTATGACTTTTCGATAACGCAATCTGCCTCATTACTGGAGATGACCGATGGCACAATCGAACTCATTGGAGCAAACAAATCAGCGACTGCTTCCGCCGTTACGCCCATTGGTTTTGAGGTCTGGTTTATGGGCAAACGCTACACGAATTTTTCGGTAAATTGTAACGGCGTTTTACGCTTCGGAACAACGGCGATTCATCCTGAAGGTAACACATATAATATCCCAAATAATGCCCGAATTTCGGCTTTTTCGTGCTTAGACCAAGCCCCAAATTTAGGACATTGGAAAACCTCAAGTAATGGAAAAGTGCATTATAAAATCATAGGCACAGCTCCACAAAGACGACTTATTATTGAGTGGAAAAATCTGCACGTAAATCTTGAAAGTAATTTAGAAAATGCTCTATTTCAGATAGTTATACACGAAACTGCGCCCCAAACTTCACAGCCGCAAGGTGGACAAATTGAATTGATTTATGGCAAAATGTCTGTGTTCAAAAGTTTTGCAAATATCCGAATTGGCATCGGAGGCGGGAACGGCAATAGCGAAGAAATGGGCATTGATTTAGCCACGAATCCACCGACCAATCGGACGGGCGATGTGAGTACGGCATTGGATTCTGGGGATGTTCCTTTTCTGAATAGCTCAACGGATGGAAGTCGGACAAAATTCGTATTACTTTCGCCGATTCCTGATGTGCAAGCTCAAAATTTACGCACAATTTGCAACAACACAACAGGCATTCAACTGGATTGGGATTTGGATAATTCGGGTGGAAATATTGTGGGGTCGGTATTGTATAAATCTACGGATGGAAACCAATATTCGTTTATGTATCAAACCAAAAATATCCAAGAAATAAGTTTTATAGATACGGATGTGAATTTGGAAAATACGTATTGGTATCGGGTTTATACCGTTACCGAAGGGCAGCTTTCCGAATTGCAAACAACAGGCGAGCTGAAAGTTGCTCCGAACGAATTGCCTGAATTTGACTTGGGGCAATTTGCCATTTGTGATGGCGATTCAGTTACGTTGGATGCGGGAAATTATGCGTCCTTTAGTTGGAAAAATGAAGCGGGGCAGGTGTTGGGAACGGCTCAAACGCAAAAGGTAGGTTTGGAAGGAAATTATACCGTAAATGTCTATAATTCAGATGGTTGTGAAGAATTAGGGAAGGTGCAAGTACGGGCATCTTCGCCTCCTGTTTTTAGTATTGCCCCTGATTTTTATTTTTGTGAGGGCGAGTCAGTTAGGATAGATGCGCCTTTGGGGTTTGCCTTGTATGAATGGTTTCATGAAAATGACCAAAAACAAGCAGAAGGTACAAGTTGGCAAACGGCACAAATTGGTAATTTTTACCTAAAAATTAGCAATGAATTGGGATGTTTTGCGAGCAAAAATTTTACGATTCATTCCAAACCGATTCCCGAAGTGGTAATTATTGGAGAACCTTTTTTGTGCGAAAAATCTCCAGAAATTACATTGACAGCAGAGGCACAAAGCTCGTTGGAAGGCGATAGTTTGAGTTACGAATGGAAAAAAGAAGACGTTTTTTTGAGCGAAACGCCCGAAATTGCGGTGGATGAAATCGGCAATTATGCGGTAACTGTCCGTAATTCAACGGGTTGTAGTACAACTAAAACAGTTAGTGTTATAAATTGCTGTGAGCCTGTTCTGAAAATTCCGAATGCTTTTACGCCTTTCAGTACGCCTGATAATAATGAGTATCGGATTGCACACCAAGACATATTGACGTTTAACATGAAGATTTATAATCGTTGGGGGACGCTGATTTTTGAAACCGATAATGCCGATGGTTTTTGGGATGGCACTTTCAAAGGAAAACCATTGCAACCTTCTGTTTATCAATTAGTTATTGAATATACGGGCTGTCGAAACGGAATTACTTTTCAGGAGAAAAAAACAGAAGCCATTTATTTATTGGACTAAAAAAATATGATTCATCATTTGGTATGTCGTTAGCTTTTTAGGAAATTGGATTTTGCAAATTCAACAAAATCAAACTTTGCAACAATCAAACTTTGCAACAATCTGAAAATAAATGAGTTGTGAAATTTGAATCGAGTTTTGTGCCTGATGTTTTGGAATCTCCAATTGTTTTGTTTTGGGAAAGTTATTTTGATACCGAAAAACTAAATCGAGGTAGGTTTTATTTCGTCAAAGATTTGGAAAATGGAGAATCGAAAAATGCAAATTTTTTGACACAAAGTCAGTGTTTATTTTCGACAGTTCAAAAAGATATTTCCGAAAAGTGCTTTGGCAGGTTACGAAAAATTTTGGGTTACGCCACGAGCCAATTAATTATATCTACAAGGCGTGCAATTGATGAAGATTTAAGTTGGTTTTTCGTATTTTCGTAAAAACAAAATAATTAAAAATGAGTGAATTATTATCCAGAGTTACAATAAATCCAGAAATTTGTAATGGGAAGCCAACCATTCGCAACAAACGAATCACCGTACAGACGATTTTGGAGTTTTTGAGTGCAGGTAATACCACCGATGAAATTTTAGCACAATATCCCTCTTTGGAAGCCCAGGATATTGAAGCCTGCTTGCAGTTTGCTACGTTATTAATGAGTCGTCAATACACCATTCAACCACTTGTATATGCCTGATTTTCTGATAGATGTCAATTAGTGCAAATTTACAAAGATAGAATTGAAGGGATTAATTGATAATCAATATTTTGATAATCAATATTTTAAATCCCTCATAGCGTTCCTTTATAAGAATTACCAGTCAATTCCCCATTTATTTTTGAACTTCCGATATATCAAAAGTTCTGTTTTGGTGTGCATATTACCATACCGCTAATTAAGACCTGCCAAGTCAGACCTCAGACCTGCCAAGTCTTTAAGACCTGCCAAGTCTTTAAGACTTGGCAGGTCTGACTTGGCAGGTCTTAAAAATTTAAACAACCTTAAAATTAAATTAGAAAACATCGAGAATTGAATCCGTAGATTTCATTTTCCAAAAATAAATCCCAAATTTGCATTTACACGAATCGCATTTGTAGGCGATTTCGGAAAATCAAATCCATGAGAACCATGAAAATTACATTACCTGACGGTTCGGTCAGAGAATTTGAGAGCGGAGCAACAAGTCTGGACGTTGCTAAGGACATCAGCGAAGGACTCGCCCGAAATGTCCTCGCCGCCGAAGTAAACGGCGCAGTCTGGGATGCCACTCGCCCAATTTTGGACGATGCTCATGTCAAATTATTGACTTGGAATGACGCTCACGGCAAATCAACGTTTTGGCATTCATCGGCGCATCTTTTGGCGGAAGCCTTAGAAGCGTTATATCCCGGCGTAAAACTGGGCATTGGACCCGCCATCGACACGGGATTTTATTACGATGTGGATTTTGGCAAGTACGAGTTTTCTTCGGATGATTTCCCAAAAATCGAAGAAAAAATGAAAGCACTTGCCAAAACCAAAAGCCAATATGTGCGCCAAGAAATCTCCAAAGCCGATGCCCTCGCACACTACACCCAAAAAGGCGATGAGTACAAATTAGACCTTTTGGACAGACTCCATGATGGCGAAATTACATTTTATACGCAAGGCAATTTTACCGATTTGTGTCGAGGTCCACACCTCCCAAACACAGGATTTATCAAAGCCGTGAAGCTGATGAATGTGGCGGGAGCGTACTGGCGAGGCGATGAAAAAAACAAAATGCTGACCCGAATTTATGGCGTTACCTTCCCCAAACCCAAAGAATTAAACGAATATTTGGAGCTTTTGGAAGAAGCCAAAAAACGAGACCACCGAAAATTAGGCAAAGAATTAGAATTATTTACCTTTTCGCAAAATGTTGGGATGGGCTTGCCGTTGTGGATGCCCAAAGGCGCAACGCTCCGAGATAGATTAACTGAGTTTCTCAAAAAAGCACAAATCAAAGCGGGGTATAGTCAGGTCGTTACGCCACATATTGGCTCGAAAAAATTGTACGAAATTTCGGGACATTACGCCAAATATGGCAAGGATTCTTTCCAGCCGATTCATACGCCAGATGAAGACGAAGAGTTTTTGCTGAAGCCCATGAACTGTCCGCATCATTGCGAAATTTTTTCGGCTAAACCACGCTCTTACAAGGAGTTACCGATTCGGTTTGCCGAATTTGGAACGGTTTATCGTTATGAACAAAGTGGCGAACTGCACGGTTTGACACGGGTTCGAGGCTTTACGCAAGATGATGCCCATATTTTTTGCCGTCCTGACCAAGTCAAAGAAGAATTTAAAAAAGTCATTGATTTGGTACTTTATGTTTTCAAAGCTCTTGGTTTTGAGGACTTTACGGCGCAAGTTTCGCTACGAGATACGGAAAATCGAGAAAAATATATCGGCAAAGATGAGGCTTGGGATTTGGCGGAGCAGCAAATCAAAGAAGCGGCTGCCGAAAAAGAATTAAAAACAGTCGTTGAATATGGCGAAGCGGCTTTTTATGGTCCCAAACTCGATTTTATGGTCAAAGATGCGCTGGGTCGAAGCTGGCAGCTCGGCACGATTCAGGTCGATTATAATTTGCCTGAACGTTTCCAGTTGGAATATGTAGGCTCTGATAATCAGAAACATAGACCGGTCATGTTGCATCGTGCGCCATTTGGGTCATTGGAGCGGTTTATTGCCATTTTGATTGAAAACTGTGCGGGTAATTTTCCACTTTGGTTAGCTCCCGAACAGGTGGCGGTTCTGCCGATTTCGGAAAAATATATAGACTATACAACGCAGATTTTCAAGGATTTAGAGGCGAATGATATTTCGGGTTATTTGGATAATCGGGATGAAAAAATCGGGCGGAAAATCCGTGATGCCGAAGTCAAAAAAATTCCGTATATGCTCATTATCGGCGAAAAAGAACAAGAATCGGGCATGATTTCGATTCGGAAAAAAGGCGAAGGAGATGTAGGAAGTATGACCCTTGACCAATTTAAGGCATATTTTGCCAAAATTATTACCGATAGTATCGGCACTTTTGAAGGCTAAAGACACCAAAATTTTAGCTTTGAAGCCAGTAGCTTGTTTAATAGGCTACTGGTTGTTAAGCAGTACGGAGTATTTAGTATCAAGTATTAAGACGATATAATTATTTGAAAATCAAT
>CAZNYR010000036.1:0-10357 GCA_964577275.1 uncultured Cytophagales bacterium
GGTCTTCAGGGTCTTTATCGTGTTGCGAAGGCTTAAATTCTTGGATAAAGAAATAGGGTTTTTCGGGTTCTTTAATGCCCGTGGCGACCATAAAATCAGCATAGCCATTGAATTGAATGCCATTGATTTTGCCTTGAATCCGTCCGTCATACCAATCTCTACAATTTTCGGTATGAAAATTCACAAGATAAAAAATAGGACTTAAAAATTTCATTTTCAAATCCTCTTCTCGGTAGGATGTGAGCAATAACTGATGTCGTTGAGTGAGGTCTTGTAAAATAAAATTTTCCGTGTCATTTAGTGAATAGTCAAATCTGAACCAATCTTCAAATTTTTGTGGATTTAATTTTGGACGTAGGGATACGATTTCCGTTAAATCCGAAAATTTTATGCTCGAAAAATGATAGGTTTTCTGTTCCATGATTTTACGGTTTTAATCCGTCATCAAATATACCAAAAATTCACGTCAAATCAAAGCCTTTCTAAAGACAAAACCCTCCGCAATTAGAAAAGTTACGAAGGGCTAAGTTTTTGATTATGACTATTTTAGTTTCAAATTTCACTCTTCTTGTTTTAAGATTTTGACGGTCGTTCGGCGATTGATTTGATGCTGGGCTTCGGTGGTGGCATTTTTGATTTTGAGGTCAGATTCGCCGTATCCTTTTGCCTGAATATTTGCCGAATTGATGCCACTCTTGACCAAATATTCGACCGCAGATTTGGCACGTCCTTCGGCAAGTCGTTCGTTATACTTGTCATTGCCTCGTGCGTCCGTATGCGACCCTAGCTCGATGACGGTTGTCGGATGTTGTTTCAAATATTTTTTGAGGAAATAGGCAAATTCGTCTAATTTTTCGCCCGCTTCTTTCGTGATTCGGGTACTATCATATTCGTACAAAATTTCGAGTTCGGGAATCGTATCACCCGCAAAAATATCTTTTTCCAAAACAACCAACGTATCAAAATAAATCACATTTTTACCCATGGGCAAAGTCGCCAAATCCACGCCACGCCCAACGGTCGAATACTCAAAATCATCCGAAACGTAGGTTTCTTTTTCGCCCGTCAGATGATATGTTTTATCCAGTTCGATGGGTTTTTCAAATTGGAAATTTCCTGATGCGTCTGATATTTTTGATTCAATGATTTTATTTTTTTCGTCTAATAATATAACGGTCGTTTCAGACAAAATTTTCTTGCCATTTCCTTGATGCACGTACGATACGCCTCGCAAATAATAAACGACCGATTTCTGACTTGCCGAGTCGTTTTTAAATTGATAAATATCATCATCTCCTTGGGCTTCTCCGCCCGTCCGATTTGATGTAAAATACCCACTGACAGGACTTCGGAAAACAATCCCAAAATCATCCGCCGTAGAATTGACAGGTTTTCCTAAATTAATGATAATCAGTTGATTAGAATTTTTTAGCGTATCTATTTTAAATAAATCTAATTGCCCTAATCCTTGATGTCCGTCCGAAGCAAAATAAAAATTTCCATCCTTATCCACATAGGGAAAAGCCTCGTTCCCATTGGTGTTGATTTCTTTCCCCAGACGCTGGGGAGTTGCCCAATTTCCGTCCGTATCTTTGATAGATTGGTAAAGGTCAAGATGCTCTTCGGTGGTTTGTTTTTCTTCGCCTCGATTCGAGGAAAAGTACAATATTTTCCCATCAGGCGAAAGGGCAGGTGATGAGTCCCACGCATCAATTCGGCTGATGTCTAACATTCGGGGTGCGCTCCAAGTTGTGCCATCAAAAGTCGAGGAATACAAGTTTACGTCTTTCTGTTTTTCGTCTTTTTGGGCAGAATTGCTTCGGGCAAAAATCATGGTTTTTCCGTCTGCGCTGAAGGTAGCGTTGGCTTCGTGTCGTCCGTCCGTGTTGATAGTTTCGGTAAAAAAATTGACGATTTTCCCTTTGCATTCGGCGGTATCTTTGAGTTCAAAAGCATACAAATCGGTGAATCCTGTGCCGTCCGTATAGAAGGTTTCTTCGCCCCTTCGGGAACTGGAAAAAATGACGTGCTTGCCATAAATGACGGGCGCAAATTCGGAAGCATTCGTATTGATTTTGTCGCAAGCCGAAATCGTTGTATAGGTTTCTTTTTCAAGAATTTGTTGAATATTTTTAAGGTTTTTTACTTCATTTTGTGCCAATTCGGTGCGGGTGTTATTTTTTCCTGTTTCAACGTATTTCTGAAAATAAGTCGATGCTTTTTCGTATTCGCCGTTGGCTTTGAGGGCATATCCCACAAAAAAAGCTAAATTATCCGATTTGTAGCCTGCTTTTGAGGCACTTTGATAAAAAGGCAATGCTTCCTGAATGCGGTTAGAAAGCCGATACGATTCACCGATTCTGAAGTTTAGTTCCGCCTTGTTTTCGGGGTTTTTATGGAGTTGTTTGGTATAATTTTTAATTGCCAATTCGTATTGGGCAGCATCAAAAAAATCGACTGCTTTTTCTGAGGAAGAACAGCCATAAAAAATGCTTATGAGCATTATCCAACATACTTTTTTCATTGTCTTGCACATCATTTTTATCGAAATTTATCTAAAAAATAGCCACGTAAGTTTAATGGTGATTCAAACTCGTTTCTTGAGCCGAAAATACAATAAAAAGCGAAAATTTTACCGCTCCGCCTTCGTTTTTGGAAAATAAAGCGCAAATGCACGATTTCTTGACGTGAAGTTTTTTTGTATTTTTTGCTCAAATAAAATTATCTTTACTTTCCATAATCTTAAAACACAAATCCACATGATTTCGGTCTATCGAAAAGCATTTAACGCCAAGTATCGCCCTGAACGATACGAGCAGTTTATCGCCCAGATTCATCAAGAAATGGGCTATAAAGTCGATTTCAAGATTTCAGAAACGCCTATTTTTTTGCCAAAATCCCTCAAAAATCACTTGGAAATTGCCACACAAGAAATTTTTGAACAACTCGATACCGCAGAATATTTGGCAAAAGCACAGGAAGCCATACCCCAAAGCTGCAATGTCCCAAACGAAAACGCAAAGCCTGATTTTATGGTCGTAGATTTTGCCGTTTGTAAACATACGGACGGAAGTTTAATCCCAAAACTCATTGAATTACAGGCTTTTCCTTCTTTATTTTTCTTTCAGGCATATCTGAATCGAATGTACCGCAAGCATTACCAAATTGACAACAACTTAACCAATTTTTTTCAGGGCTTGTCCGAAGAGAGCTATCTCGAAACTTTACGTCAATTAATCATCGGAACAGAAAAACCCGAACACGTAATTCTGCTCGAAATCGAACCCGAAAAACAAAAAACACGCATTGATTTTGATTGTTGTGAACGAATGTTGGGCGTAAAATCCGTTTGTTTGACCAAAATTATCAAACGAGGTCGCCAACTTTTTTATGAACACGAGGGCAGAGAAATTCTCATCAAACGAATCTATAACCGTGTGATTTTCGATGAGTTACAGTTCCGAACCGACCTAAAATTAGACTTTCAGATGACCGATGAGGTGGATGTAGAATGGGTTGGGCATCCGAATTGGTTTTTCAAAATCAGTAAATTTTCGTTGCCTTTTTTGGATAGTCAATATGTGCCAAAAACGTTTTTTTTGACTAATTTAAATGAAATCCCTACGGATTTGGAAAATTATGTGCTTAAACCTTTGTTTTCATTTGCGGGTTCGGGCGTAAAATTTGATGTCAAACCTCAAGATATTCAGACGATTCCAGATGCCGAAAAAAAGAATTATATTTTGATGCAAAAAGTTCATTATCAACCACTTATCGAAACTTTGGACATCCCCGCCAAAGTTGAAGTTCGCTTGATGATTGCCCGAAATCCCCAAACCAATGCCCTCGAAATCTTGACTAACCTGATTCGGTTGAGTAAAGGAAAAATGATGGGCGTAGATTTTAATAAAAACAAAATTTGGGTCGGCGGTACGGTCGGCTATTTTGAACAATAAACCATAAAACGAACTGATAATGAAGATATTAGCATTAGATAAAGTAGGCGATATTCCCACTTCCGAGCAGGATATTAAGCGACTTATCCAAACTGAAGCCAAACAAATTTGGGATTTGAAACGGGATGGACTTATCCGAGAAACCTATTTTCGGCAAGACCGCCCAGGCACTGTTTTGGTGCTGGAATGCGAAAGTGTGGAAGAGGCACGGCAGATTATTCAATCCTTGCCTTTGGTGCAGGCCGGACTCACTGATTTTGAGCTGATTCCGTTGGGACATTATGCACCACTGGATTTGCTTTTGCGAGAAACTAAATAAATATAAAACATAAAAATTTGCATAGGATTCAAAATGCTATGTCGGTCAGAAGATTGATTTTCAAACTAAAAAACGAAGACTATGATTCAAGTCGGTATTGTCGGAGGTGCAGGCTATACGGGTGGCGAATTGCTCCGCATTTTGCTGAACCATCCCGATATTCATCTCAAATTCGTACACAGTAAAAGCCATGCGGGTAGCCCAATTTATGCCGTGCATCAGGATTTGATAGGCGAAACCGAACTGCATTTTGCCGAAGAATTAGACCCTGAAATTGATGTATTATTTTTGTGTGTCGGGCATGGTGATGCGGCAACTTTTTTGGCAGAAAACTCATTTCCAGAATCGGTGAAGCTCATTGATTTGAGCAGCGACCACCGCATCAATCATTCGGAATGGATTTATGGCTTGCCCGAACTGCACAAACCTCAAATTCGGGAAGCGCATAAAATTGCAAATCCCGGTTGTTTTGCGACCTGTATCCAACTGGGAATCATGCCATTAGCTTCGGCTGGCTTGCTCCAGTCGGATGTCCATGTGAGTGCTACCACAGGCTCAACGGGCGCAGGACAAAAGCCTACGCAGACCACACATTTTACATGGCGAAATGCTAATTTGTCCATTTATAAAGCCTTCACGCATCAACATTTGAACGAAATCTATCAAACTACCCTAAAATTACAACCTGATTTTGTCAAATCGGTGCATTTTTTGCCACATCGGGGCGCATTTGCACGAGGCATTTTTGCAGCTTCCTATACCCAAACCGATTTGACACACCAAGAGGCGCAAAATTTATATGCTGATTTTTATGCCGATGCGCCTTTTACGATTTTGAGTTCGGATAATCCTAATCTAAAACAAGTCGTGAATACCAATAAATGTGTGATTTATTTGGAAAAACATGAAGATAAATTATTGATTATCAGTATGATTGATAATTTGACAAAAGGGGCATCGGGGCAGGCGGTTCAGAACATGAACTTGATGTTTGGGCTGGACGAAACGGCAGGTTTGCGATTGAAAACTTCGGCATTTTAAAACCTACCTTCATAACATTTCAAATGCTATGAAGGATTTTTTACATAGAACCCGTTAAGGAGCTAATCGCCTGATTTTCCATGTGTTAGCTTCTATCTTTTCATAAATAATTCGGTCATGCAATCGGCTGGCTCGTCCTTGCCAAAACTCAAAATACGTTGGAATTATCCGAAATCCGCCCCAGTTTTGAGGGCGTTCGGGGGATATGTTTTCGTATATTTTGGTTAGGTTTTGTACGGCAATTTCGAGGACTTGACGGCTTTCGATTTCCGAACTTTGGGGTGAGGCAATCGCCCCAATTTGGCTTCCTTTCGGGCGACTTTGGTAATAATCGGTGGATTCTTGAGGCGTAATTTTTTCGGCTTTTCCTTCGATACGCACCTGACGCTGAAGGGGTTGCCAAAAAAAATTCAGGCACGCAAACGGATTTTGGAGCAAATGTTTTCCTTTTCGGCTGTCATAATTTCCAAAAAATATAAATCCTTTTTCGTCCAGTTCTTTGAGCAAAACGACCCGTGTCGAGGGTCGCCCATCGGTCGAAGCTGTCGCCAAGTGCATGGCGGTTGGTTCGGGGATTTCACTTTCTTGGGCTTGGCGCATCCAATGTTTAAATTGGTCAAAGGGATGTTTCGCCACATCTTCGGTATCCAAAGTATGCAGGGTGTATTCCATCCGAATTTCTTTTAAATCCATGTTTTTTTGATTGATTTGTAGGGCAAAATCCCTTGATTTAGGTTTTCGTTTGGGCGCAAAGCTATAAATTTGAGGTGTTCCGAATCAATGATTTTGGACATTTACGCCTCATATTTATTCCTCGATAGCAAAAAGTGGGAGCGATTGCGCTTGTTGATAGACTTTGGATTTCCGTAATTTTCGCTTTGATTTCTTGACCAATGTATTCCACCTTCTGACCGCACGGTCATACCGAATTCTTCGGATTAAATCCTGATTATCAAGCTCTTGGATTTGTTCAAATTGTTTTTTTAACGATTCACTGGCAGGATTTTCGTGCTGAATTTTGGCTAACTGAACGAGTAGTTTTTGAGTGGATTCATCATAATTATCAATCTCTTCGGAAGTCATTTTTTCTAATGTGAGCTGTTTTTTTTTGGTTTCCGCCAATAAAAGTTGGGCATTTTCGAGCGTTTGGGGTTGAATTTGAGTGGTTTGAGCCGTTTTTAGGAATTGTTCGATTTGAGTAAATTTCAGGGCATCGGCTTGCTGGATTTCTTGTTGATATTTGGTTACGGCATCCAAAATATCATCGGCTTGCTGAATGACATTCTTGCGACCTGCACAGGAAAATAATATTCCTAAGATACTCAAAATCAATAGGTTATTGAAATTAAAAAATCGTTTCATCGAAAGTTATGTGCTGAGTTCAGGAAATGATTTTCCCCTTCATAAGATTCAAAATCTTGTGAAGAGGAATAAAAATTTATGAAAAAAAAGAGTTCAATTTTATTTTTCTGATTTTATTTTTCTGAAAACCGAAATTGCGTTTCTCGATTCGGAAAACGATTATTTTCAGGTTGGATGTCTGCGAGCCGCCCCGAAGGGTCGATTTCGATGCTTTCGATTTCGGAAAGTGGCGCATCAATCGTAAATTCATATTCGGGAAATGTCCAAGGCCAGTCTGCCAAGGTGGTTCGTTGGATTTTATTTTCGGCTGGTTTTTCGCCTCTCATAATTCGTAACGGGATGTAATACAGTTCTTTAGCTCCATTTTTTCGTGTAACCAAAATATCTAATGGCATGGGCATTTGCCCGATTCGTTCCAAAATGACTTTGGTTTTCGTATCTTTTTCGTGCGTGGCTTTGATGCCATAATCAATCGTATTGGTGGTTTCGACCCATTGCTCAACATACCAATCCAATTCGATTCCCGCTACTTTTTCCATCACTCGCTTGAGGCTTGTGGGCGTGGGATGTTTGAATTTCCATTCGTCATAATAGCGCAACATTCCTTTTTCCAGATTTTCCTGCCCAATGACATAGCTTAATTGATGCAAAAAAACCGCTCCTTTGGAATATGCCGAGATGCTATACGTGGTATTTCGCTCGAAATGGTCAGAATGCAGCGTTTGAGGTTCTTGAATATTTCGTTCGACCATCACTTGATATGCCTTGTAATTTTGGATTTGTGGATTCGGCAATTTGGTTTCGTACAAGATGTCCAAAACAATATCTTGGGCATAAGTCGTAAATCCTTCATCCATCCATGGATATTGCGCTTCGTTGGTAGCTAAAATACCTTGAAACCAACTATGTATGGATTCATGCACCGAAACACTGACTAATCCGTTCAGACTTCGCCCGCCCGTAACGAGGGTTGCCATCGGATATTCCATTCCGCCATCTCCGCCCTGAATGAAGCTGTATTGTTTGTAGGGATATTGTCCGAATTTTTGGTTCATAATTTCAAAGGACTTGACCATAATCTGGGGCAGTTGTTTCCAATTTTCCTCGACTTCTTTCTGATAAAAAAAATGTAGGTCGATGCCATCTTTTGTTTTGACTATATCATGCTGATAATCAGGGTCTGCACCCCAGACAAAATCATGTACGTTTGGTGCTTTGAAATGCCATGTGATTCGTTTGTCTTTGGTTTCTACTTTTTTGTCGGTGTAGCCGTGTCCGATTTTTTCGGGATTTTGCAAATAACCTGTTGCTCCGATAATGTATTCCTTATCAATCGTAATTTTGAGGTCATAATCGCCCCAAATGCCATGAAATTCCCGTCCGATATAGGGGTTTGCGTGCCAGCCTTCTTGGTCATATTCTGCCATCTTGGGATACCATTGCGCCATCGAATAGGAAATTCCCTCTTTGTTATCTCGCCCCGAACGCCGAATCTGAAGCGGCACTTGGGCATCAAATTCCATATCAAAAACACTCTTTTGGTTCGGCAAAATAGGTTTGGCTAAGGTTACTTCCAGAATTGTTCCCGAAACATGATACTCAACGGCTTTGCCGTCTTGTTTGAGCGATTGAATTTTTTGATAGCCAATTTCGTCATCTTTCAAATGAAAAATACGGTCTTTTACGCGCGAGTCGGGGTCAGAAATTGTCCGAGAACGCACATCCATCATGCTATTGGGCTGAAAGGCATTAAAATACAAATGATAAAAAACCTTCGTTAAGGTATCAGGCGAGTTATTTTGGTAGGTTAATTTTTGGATGCCCGTAAAACGATGCGTCTGGACATCAAAATCAATATCCATCTGATAATCAACTGATTGTTGCCAATACGTTTGGGCATTGGCACTCATAACCCAAGCGCAAAATCCCAAAAAGAGTACACTAAATTTTTTCATATTTCAAAAATGATTCGAGTAATTTTTGATTGTGTTTAAAATAATTTCTAAAGTAAGAAAAAGAATCGACATTAAAAAAGTTCAAGTATTTATCCAAAAAAGTCAATTTTTAGGTTTTTTCCGTGCCAAATTTCTGGCAAATCGGGCAGTTTTCGATTTTGTGATTTCGGGCGGGACAATATTCTCGCCCATAAAAAATAAGTTGTAAATGCAATTTATTCCACTGATTTTCAGGAAATAAGCGTTTCAAATCTTTTTCGGTTTGTACGACATTTTTGCCCTCAGAAAGTCCCCAGCGTTTTGCCAGCCGATGAATGTGCGTATCGACAGGAAAAGCAGGAAATCCGAATGCCTGCGACATCACAACCGAAGCCGTTTTATGCCCCACGCCCGGTAATTCTTCGAGTTGCTCAAAAGTCTGTGGAACTTGACCCTGATATTTTTCGACCAAAATCTGCGAAAGCTCCCAAATGGCTTTTGATTTGCGAGGCGAAAGTCCACATGGACGAATAATTTGCCGAATTTCATCCACTTCTAACTCCTTCATTTTGAATGGATTATCAGCTTTTTCAAATAAAAATGGCGTAACTTTATTCACACGCACATCCGTACATTGTGCCGAAAGCAAGACGGCAATCAGCAGCGTATAAGGGTCTTTGTGGGCTAAAGGAATCGGCACGGTGGGGTACAAATTTTCTAACATCTGACCAATTTCGGTCGCTTTTTGAGGTTCGGTCATGGTGTTATTTTGGTGTTTTGGTATCAAAAAATAAACCTCCACAAAAACTAAATCTTATGGAGGTTGGTTTGATTTGGCTTTGCTTTTCGTTAAAAATTAATCCACATAAGAACCGCCATTTGGCTGTAAGTCCCTGATAACGATTCGGATAAAATCAATAAATGCCCAGATAAAGAAACCGCCACCCGTCAAAAGCTGAACCACGCCCTGCCACGTATAACCCAAATAAAATCGGTGAATCCCTAAAAGACCTAAAAACAATGCGAGTAGCAATGCCACCATCCAGCTTTTGCCGCCTTCTTGGACTTTTTCGATTTTGGCAATTCGTTTTTTGAGCCGATGAAGTTTTCGGGTTTCTTGCTTGGATAATTCGGGTTTGGCTTCCAATTCTGCAAGATTTGCCTTGACAATTTTTAAGGCTAATTCTGATGTAATTGGTTGATTTTCAGCAACTTTTGAAGTTTTGTGGGTAACTTCATTAGCGGGCATTGCCGAGATGAAAAACAAACCACCGACCACCAGCAGCAAAATAATCCACGAGTTTTGTAAAGATTTCATACGATAATTTAGGTTTTGAATAAATAGGTAAACCGCCAAGCAAAATATTCAGAATCTTTCAAATCTGCAACTTTTTTAACTTTTTAGTTGGGCAATCGACACCAAAATTTTTTCTAATTGTGCCGAAACCTTGTAGCCTGCTCCCGTATAATTATTGACAATAACCGTAAAAGCCAGTCGATTCCCTTGCGGATTCGTAACGTACCCCGAAAAGCTCCGCACGCCCGTCAGCGAACCCGTTTTGGCACGCATATTTCCTTGAGCCACAGTGCCTTTGCATCGCTTTGCCATCGTTCCTGATTGCCCCGCCACAGGCAAGGAATAATATAAGGCATCAAAATTGGGGGTGTCCTGCATTTTATCCAAAATTTGAGTTAATTGTTTGGGAGTCAGCAAGTTGGTTCGAGAAAGTCCGCTTCCGTCCTCC
>CAZNYR010000036.1:10367-15886 GCA_964577275.1 uncultured Cytophagales bacterium
ATGCCGCCCGTATCCACGCCTTTTGCACGCCAATGCGATTCAATCAAACTTGCCGAAACTTGGGTCGAACCAATGCCTTTTAGTTTTTGGGAAATTGCCTTGAAAAGATGTTCGGCATATAAGTTCATGCTTTTAAGGTTGGTTTTTTTGATAATTTCCTGTAAGTTTTCAGAATAATTAGAATGAAAAACAGTTCTTTTTTTCCATGATATTTTGTTTTGATGCTTCAGAAGTCGAATCGTTGTGGCTTTTCCATTGACAAAAATCCCCGAATTTTGAAGATGTCGCCGTAAAAAATCCGCCGTAAACATCGCAGGGTCAGGAATTGAGCCTTTAACAGGAAATGCCGTTTGTCCAGCAGGTATCGTACCACGTAAATACCGATGATAAGAGTACGGCGCACCATAGATGTAAGATTGGTCGCCAGAATTTTTTGTACCTGTCGTAACTTCGTTCGTGAACCAAAGATTCGTAATTTGGGGGTCAGTTTTGACCACCGAAGCCGCCGTCCCAACTTTTGCGCCCGCTTTGAAATAAATTCGGTACATATTTTCGTGAATCGAAAGCCCCGAAGCTCCCGCCCCGTAATAATTTCCCAAATCGACCCAGCTCCAATTTGGGGGCGTAGTTTGGTCTTCAAAAACCCTTGCATCGCCGATAATATCGCCATCTATTCGTTTGATTCCCAGTTTTTTAACTGCATCAATCCACGTTCGCATCAAGTCGCCCAAGCCCTCCGCTCCGAGCGTGGGGTCGCCACCGCCCCGAACGTATAAATTGCCTTTCAGAACGCCATTTTGGATTGCGCCATCGTATTCTAATCGGGTAACGAATTTGTAATTTTTGCCCAATACATTCAAAGCCGTTGCTGTACTGACCACTTTCATGACCGAAGCGGGCGTAAAACTCTGATTTCCATGATAATCCAACAAAATTTTATTCGTTTTGACCTCCTGAACATACACCCCAATTTGGGCGTGTTTCAACTGTGGAAGTGCCATGATTTGGGTGATTTGCTTTGTGAGCGCATCAGACGTAACTGTTTGAGCATCAGTATTTTGTACTAAAAATACAGTCCAAACCAACACAGAAAACAAAAGAGATAATAACTTACGATTCATTTGGCTTTAAGTTTATTGAGTTTCAATGGATTAGATTTATAATTTTTACTAAATTAGGAAAAAGGAGCTAAAATTTTAACTTTTCAAATCTTGGAACAAATCATACATTTTTTAATCAAATTTGACCACAAATTATTTTTGTATTTAAATAATTTGGGTAATGAATCATGGGATTCCACCATGATTTTTATGACAGGAAAATGGTCTTGGATTCCGTTTTATGTCTTGGTGATGGCAGGATTAATATATCATTTTCGGAACAAATCCATACCGATTTTGTTGGCAATTATTTTGACGATTACGATTTCTGACCGATTTTCTTCGGGCTTGATGAAGCCGACCTTCAAACGTTTGCGTCCGTGCCAAAACACTGAATTACAGGAAGATATACGGATTTTGGTGCATTGTGGGCGTTATGGATTTATCTCTTCGCACGCCTCGAATACGTTTGCGCTGGCGTTTTTACTTTCATTTGTTTTTCGTCAAAAAATCTATTTTTGGGCAATCGCATCGGGACTTTTTTTGTGGGCTTTTGTCGTGAGTTACAGCCGAATTTATGTCGGTGTGCATTATCCTGCGGATATTTTTTTCGGAGCATTATCGGGCATATTTTGGGCATTTTTGATTTGTAAAATTGCTGAAAAACGAAAAATCCAATCTTTTAATAATTCGTATTAAGTTTTATTTTTTTGCATAAAAATGACAAAAAACCAATATAAAACGATTTATCCTTTTAATGTAGTTTCGGATGAGGTCTTTAATTTATTGACTGCATCAGAACACTTACAAATTACTAAAAATGAACAAGTTTTACTTGATTTTTATCAAAAAAATGTTTTAAAATCACATCATTTTACGGTCGAATCAAAGGATACTTTGATAGCTTACACTCAAATTGCGTTGTTTCGGAATAGGAGTAAGGTTATTTATATTTATCATCATAATTTTCAAAAAAATATACATTCACCCGAATTATTGAAAGAACTTATCCGTAGGATTCGGGATTTTTATCGCTCCGAAAATTGGATAGGTATTTATCTGAATTTGCCTGTGGGTTTTTTGCCCGAAAAATTAGATGAAAAATTGGCGCACGTTCATTGTCGTTATTTTGTGGGCAGGGCGGCGTATTTTCCGATACAACTTCCTGATAATTATAAACTTAGAATCCCTATTATGTCTTTTGATTTGGTTGATACTTTTGAAGAAATGAACCGAAAATTCAAACAAAAGAATCCGAATGCAGAAATTTGGGAGGATACGTTGTGGTTTGAGTATTGGCTTCGGGCGGGCAAATCGGTGGTCATTTATGATGCCAAAAATCATCCCGTAGCGGGTATTTTTATGACCCACATGAAGGCATTTGTTTTTCGTTATCCGACTTGGCAAATTCAATTTGTCATTACCGATTCGGCACATCGGCGCAAAGGTTTGGCAGGAATTTTACGAAAATTTGCCTCAAATTTGGCGTTGGCACAAAATCCATCCGCCCTAATCGGAGGGATTGTGGGGCTTTGGAATGTGCCTTCTATCAAATATTTTGACATCAATGGACGTGTTCCGTGTCTTGACCGTATTCTGATTGACCGAGATGAGCGTATCGGCTATCAAAGGGCTTGGCTTTCAGGAAGTTAGCAAAAAATTTGGCTAAAAAATACTGGCTTGGCAGGATTCAATATGTCTAAAAAATGTCATTAAAAAAAGCCTTATTCCCTGAATAAGGCTTCTGAATTGGTACACCATACGGGATTTGAACCCGTGTTACCGCCGTGAAAGGGCAGCGTCCTAACCCCTAGACGAATGGTGCATTTCGTTTTGGTGGTACAAAGGTACGATTTTTTTGATGTAAAGCAAATAATTCATTGATTTTTTCGCAATTATTTTCGCAATTATTTTCAGATTAATTTGTAATTTATTGATAATCAATATATTATATTTAATAAAAATTCAGTTGTCTGGCAATCAATTCCAAACCTTGATCAAAAGAACGTGGCGAATATCCCAATTCTCGTTGTGCTTTCTGGATATTTAAGCCTGTTTTCAGGGGTCTTTGTGCGATTTCAGGGAAAGTATCCTGCGTAACTTCGGTGAGATAGGATTTATTGTACCGAAAATACTCGGCAATTTGTAGTGCAATTTGGTAAGGCGTGACCCCATCTTTTCCTGCCAAATGAAAAATACCTTCTGCCTCTCGTTCAAGAATCAGACGACAACCCCACGCCAAATCTTCGGCAAGGGTTGGGGTACGAAACTGGTCGGATACTACTTTGATATGTTGGTGCATTTCCAAAGAACGCTTAATCCACAAAATCAGATTGGAACGGCTCATGTTTTGTGTGATGCCATAGACCAAACAGGGTCGGACAATCGCTGCTCGTACTCCTATGTGCTGAATAATCTGCTCGGCTTCGTATTTGGCAACGCCATAAAAATTAATGGGATTGGGTTCGTCTTCTTCGGTGTACATTCCTTTTTTGCCATCGA
Organism: uncultured Cytophagales bacterium; assembly: GCA_964577275.1. Taxonomy (GTDB): domain Bacteria; phylum Bacteroidota; class Bacteroidia; order Cytophagales; family Thermoflexibacteraceae; genus UBA2561. The sequence goes on from CAZNYR010000036.1 coordinate 13,970, forward strand.
AGACAAAATCAGTCGAAAGATGTAACAAAAAACGGTTGTGTTTTAGGCATGATTCTGCCAAATATTCTACGGTTTTTGTGTTGATTTCCAGACACTTATCAGGAAATTTTTCGCAATCGTTGGGCTGGGTCATGGCGGCAGTATGCACGACCAAATCAGGCTGAAAAGTTTGCATGAGCTTTCGGAAGGATTCGTGATGCGTCAGGTCGAGTTTGACAAATTTGAAATCCGAAAGTGGGCTTTGTTTTTTGGTTCTGGAAGTGGCACAAATCTCAAAATCGGGATGTTGATGTAAGGTTTGGAGGATTTTTTGTCCTAATAAGCCATTTGCGCCAGTAATCAGAATTTTTTTCATGTTTTCAATGAATCAAGGTTTTAAGCAGTAAGTAGTATTTCGCTTTGAATATAATATATTGATTATCAAGTAATTATATTCAAAACGAACGATAAACTAAATTTGAATCAGGACTTATTTTGCTATTCAATTTTCACGCCGTAGCGTGCTGCGAATAAGCCTTGTCCGTGCCGAAAATGCGTTTCAGCCACCTGATATTTTTCTCGGATGAGGGGTTTTAATTTGTTGAAATACTTTCGGTCTTTTTCTTTCATTTCCTCATCTGGGGTGTGCATAAATTCGATGTAATGTTTTATCTCGTGGTCGCCGATGTATTTGAGTTCGATTAAGTAGTTCTGAATCAGGGTTTTATATTCTTCTTGGTCATCAAAAGTGGGTTGATTTTTGATGGCATAAATTTCGTCATGTAATGTTTTGTCATATTTTTCGGACTCGGCTTCGATATGTTCCCATATCGTATCTTCGAGTGTTTTTTCGAGCCTGAGGAACGCTTCTTGGGCATTTTTTTGATGGACAATGAGCGTCTGATGGTATTTGAGTGTTTCTTCGGCAGATGGACTGCAAGCTGTCATCCAAAGTGCTGTGATACAGAGTGTTACTAACTTTTTCATGGGTTTATGGGGTTTTTAATGAATTGCTTTGTGATGTACTAAGCTGCCTTGTACAATAAGATATTGAGCCAAAATATAGGTACTCATAATGAGTAACCCTGATTGAGGCAAAGGCGTTACAAATTTGTGGATGGCGATGCAAAAATCAGAAATCATAAACAAAATAGCACCAATAAAAATGAGCCAAAAACTATGCGGATGACTCCTGCCATAGCGATTGAGTGCAAAAATATTCATGGTCAGAATCACGAGGGCATAAATTAGCACGGGAATCTGTAATTGGGCTAACTTATCAACGATAAATACGTAAAAAAAAGTGCCAAAAGCGACCAAAGGTAAGGCATAAAACCAATTTTGCCGCAAAAATGAAGGTTTGGAATGATGGCGTACCGAAGCTCGATACGCCAAAATATACAAAACATGAGCCACTAAAAAACTACCCAGTCCCGCCAAAAATAAATTTGGATTCAAGAAATCTATCATCAAAAACATATCGCCAAGCCACGAGCAGATTAAGCCCCCCAAAATGAACTGGTCAAACTGCCCAGCATTCGTGTGCGTTTGGTGGTAAAAAAATGCAGCTAATACGGTCATAATCAAGGGCTTAAAGATAAAATTAAGCATTTGATTTTCCAGTATTTGTGCCGTCAAGTCGCCTATGGCTACGAGCGCAAAAGTTATCGAAAAGAGAGGTAAGTTTTTCATCGGATTTGGCATATTTTATTCCCACCCCAATAAATCTTCCATGCCAAAAACGCCCCGTTTATCGAGTAACCATTCGGCAGCCAGCACGGCTCCTAAGGCAAACCCTTTTCGGGAATGTGCCGTGTGTTTGATGTCAATGGTATCAATTTCGGAGGAATACGTAACTTGGTGTGTTCCCGGTACATTTGGCTCACGCAATGCCATAATTTCGATATTTATTGGGTTTTGTGCGGGTGCGAGTTCCCA
>CAZNYR010000036.1:15896-37329 GCA_964577275.1 uncultured Cytophagales bacterium
CCCATTGATTTTTTCGGGTCAGATATTTTAAGATACCTTGTGCCAAGGTAATTGCCGTTCCGCTGGGGGCATCTTTTTTTTCGGTGTGATGAATTTCTTGCATAGCCACCTGATAATTGGCATAATTTTCCATCATTTGTGCCAATAACTCATTGATTTTGAAGAAGATATTTACGCCTACGCTAAAGTTGGAGGCATAAAAAAAAGCGCCTTTTTTTTCATCAGTAACCGCCTCAATTTCAGGCATTTTATCGAGCCATCCTGTCGTTCCTGATACGACTGGCACGCCATTTTGGAGGCACTGCAAAATATTATCAAAGGCATGATGTGGAGCAGTAAATTCGATGACGACATCGGTATTTTCTGCTGTGATGTGTTTGATTTCTTCGACATTATCGAAATCAATTTTATGGGCAATTTCGTGTCCTCGTTCTAAGGCGATTTTTTCGATAGCTTTGCCCATTTTTCCATATCCAATGAGTGAGATTCTCATATTTTTTCAGGGTTTATTTACGCAAAGATGCTAAAATATTGCGTTAAAAAACGAAAAGTGTCGTCAGTCCCTCAAGTGCAGATACAAAAAAAGCTAATCTGGTGAGAGATTAGCTTTCCAAAATTTGGGGATAATTCCCTAAGAAATGATTTTTTATCGCTTGAAGCCCAACACGGCACCACCACAAAAACTATGCGAATCTTTGAAAGAAAATCGCAAATAATAAATTCCAGTGGCTTTACAGACATAAGTCCAGCCCGTATAAAATTTGCCGTTATTATAGCTTGTGGCTAATTGTTCTCGTTTGGAATTGAACAAAGTGGCAATTACGCCTGTGGCTTCGCTGTCTTTGCTTTGTAAGATCACCTTATATTTGGTATCCTTACTGAAAACACAGGTGTACTCGATGTCTTTTCGTGTACCGCCTTTTCCATCCACCTTAAAACTTTTGATGAAGGTAAAGCCATCAGTTAATTTTTTAAGAGCCATATTACTGTAAAGCTCTGAATCACAGTCTTGTGCTTGTGTTTGGGATGGACTGACAAAGAAAGCCATCACAAAGACAAAAGCAATTACGAATATATTTTTCATGATTGGATAACGAATTTTAAAGCCTTTAAATAAATTATTTAATCATTTTATCACGGATACCACGAGCCAAACTGCTAATGGTCGCCAAATCTGAATCGGAAATTTCTACGTTAGTTACTTCTCCGCCCGTAAACGTGATTTCGTTTCCGTCCTCACTAAAGACCGATTTACCATCTTTTGCCGTGATTTTTACTTTCTTGTAAACCAAAGAAAGTTGCTCCAAATCTCGCATAATGCCCTTGAAATTTGGCTTATCAGAATACAAGTTCATGACCTTTCGGATTTGCTCTAAGGCGATTTTTTGTTCGCCGATTTTATCTTTCAGACGCGCATCTTTTGTATTTTCATAAACCAAAGTAGTCAGATACAAGGCTTCTATCCAGCCGCCAGTAAGAATCAAAACGCTTACGCTTTCTCGCCGATTTGTTGCCAAATGTCGTGTAATTTTTTCAAAGTTTTGTTGTGTAACCTTCAGTAATTCAGGAATATTATTGCTACTGTTGGCTAACTTCTTGATTTGTTCATAGTCAAAAAACTGTCCAATTCCCAAACCATCTGCTAATCCCTTGACCGCATCTAAATAATTCAAAATATCCTGTCGCTGGTCATACAAATTGGCATACCCTAAGTCTGTGCTGTAAATCCCCAGATTGAGTGCTTTTTTATGACTCATCGTGTAATTACTCACGAACTTGGGGTCATTCAGATGACTTTGGTCGTACTTGCCACCCACTTCTTTAATCAAGGAAGAGATTTCCAGAGGCGAAGGGATGGATTGCAAGATATTCGACACATCATCAGATTGTGTAATGTGATTGGGTGAGGCGTGTTGCCTATTGCCCGAAAAGCTGCTTCCAATGATAAAAACCAATGCAAGTGCTGATGCTAAAAAGCCTTTTTTCATAATTTTAGAATTAAACAGTGAAACATTCAGAAAAAATTTCAAACCCCAAAATGGGTCTGAGGTTTGAAGGTTTGCTCGACTGATTATTTATTTCTGAACTTAATGTTTCCTAAAAAGTTAATTGCTTTTCGCAATAATTCAAAATATAATGTAATGTATAATAAAATTGTCATCGCCCACATAATTCCAATATTGAACCAATATGTACTGAAATAAGTTCCAAACAAATGTTTACGTGGTGCAAAGAAGTGCGCCCGATAATCCAGCGGATTGCTTGTCTGTCGGGGTAACGTAAATATGGGGTCAGAAATCTGAACTAATTTGCCATTTTCACGGTCAATTTTTTGTTTTGTATTGGCTTTGCGTACTGCATCTTTCATACTTTCGCTGAAATAATCATTTTTTAGCTCCGCCAAGGATTCGGGCTTATATTTATTGATTTCGGTATCTCGTGCATCAATCGCCGAATTTTGTGCAATCATGTAATAATTTTTGATATAATCCAACAATTCCTTGACCTTTTGCACTGTATTTTTGTTGAAAGAAGCTACCGTTAGGATATTGGTATCAAATGCTTTAAGCTGTTTAATCAACTCATCAATGCCCGCCATCAATTCTCCGTCATTCGTTGTAAGTTGTGCTTTCTGAAGTATTAGTTCTTGATTACAATATGCTAATTCATTTTTCAGAAGTATCAATTCTTCTTCTAACAACATCTTGAGCGAGTCCTGTTGTTGGGGTGCGGTTGTTTTCATGGCTTCGACATAATCGAAGGCTTTATCGGCTACTTTGTCCATTTCTTGTTTCCAGAATGAAGATTTAAAGTTTGCCATGCTTTCCCTCATATCATACGGATAAAAGAGTCTTTCGTATGCGTTGTTTTTGAAGCTCTCGACCATCACAGCCTCGTAACCCCAGCGCGAAACCCATATATCAGCCACTAATGGCACTTTTCCTTTTTCGGTTATCGAATTATTTAACTTTTCAAAAGGAAAAATGGCACCACTCAAAATCATTTGCGGAATCAAAAGTAGCGGAATAAGAATATAAACCGTTACTGCCGAACTGAATGCAGATGAGATATTAAGTCCCAAAACATTGGCAAAACACGATACCGAAAACAAGACCATCCAATACGTGAAATACTCGCCGTTAATATCCAGAATGACATTGCCAATCAAGACATAAGAAAGTGTTTGGATGGCAGAAAACCCAAACAAAATCAGGAGTTTAGATGCCAAATAACTGCCCTGACTCAAGTTCAGGAAGGCTTCTCGTTTCTTGATTTTGCGGTCGGCAATAATCTCTTCGGCACTCCCTGATAAACCCATAAAGAGGGCTACCACAATACTAATGAGTATATAAGCAGGAATATTGTCATTATAGCGCAAGAAATATTCTTCGCCCAAGCTCAAATCTTTGTATCTTATTATTAATGACATGAGTAATGCCAAAAAAGGAGCTTCCAAGAACGTAATCGCCATATATTGCTTATTGCCGAACTTAGAAAGCAAATCCCGAATCGTAAAAATTTGTGCTTGCTTGATTTTATTGGGAATCTTGAGGTTTTTGGGTGGCTCTTCCTTGACATCCTCCAAACGCTCAATCTCGAAATTCTTTTGATACATTTCGTGCCATTCTGGTGGAGTAACTTTACGCCGATTCGTAAACTCTCCGTATTCATCAACAACTTGAGCCTCAATGATATTGAAAAGCTGTTCGGGGTTTACGTTTCCGCAGGTAGCACATTGTCCTCTGTCCGAACCGACCTGCTTGGCGGCTCGCTTGAAATAAGTAACTGCCTCGATGGGGTCGCCATAAAAAACAGGGTAGCCTCCCGTATCCATCAACCACATTTTATCGAACATTTTATAAATATCCGATGAGGGCTGATGAATCACGACAAAAATCAATTTGCCTTTCAGAGATAATTCTTTCAGAAGGTCAATCACATTTTCGGAATCTCGTGAGGAAAGTCCCGAAGTAGGTTCATCTACAAACAATACGCTTGGCTCTCGAATTAATTCCAAGGCAATATTGAGGCGTTTGCGTTGTCCGCCCGAAATCTTTTTGTTCAGGACGCTCCCGACTTTCAAATCCATGATTCTATCCAGCCCCAAGCTGGCAAGTACATCGACTACTCTTTTGCCGATTTCTTCATCAGAAGAATCACGAAAACAAAGTTTGGCGTTATAAAATAAATTTTGATAAACGGTCAGTTCTTCTATCAATAAATCATCTTGGGCAATATATCCAATAACTCCCTCAATATGAGGTTTTTCTATTGGGTCGTGAATATTATATCCATTAATCTTAATCGCACCTTCGGATGGTACTTCCAGTCCTGCCAAAGTATTCAGAAGGGTTGTTTTTCCTGCGCCGCTTGCCCCCATAATGCCAACAAGCCTTCCGCCACCTTCGGAAAGATTAATATTGCGTAAGCCAATGTGTCCATTCGGAAATTTGAATTCGACATTCTCAACATTAAATGATAGCTTAACATCCTCAGTATCACTACTATACGTGCTGACTAAATCACTATAATAAAGTGGCGCACCTTTCGGAGTTTTGAAAACACTACCATTAGAAAATAACAGAATAGAATTGGGCTTGACTAATTGCCCGTTGAGGTAAATTTCGTCCGTGCCTGTGTATTTGGTAAAATACAAACCGACACTTTTAATGCGGATAAAAATAATTTCTCCGGATAACAATCCAGAATCAATGTACTTGATTTTGCTTCCTTCGGCGGGTAATTCGTCATCAAACAACAAAATATCTTCGGAATTGAGCGAATCGGCGGAGGAGTGCCGCTCCATGACAAATGCCCGACACAAATGATATTCTTCTTTGGGAATATTAAAAACCGTAGCCACCGTATCGATGATTTCCATTTGCTCATCAATACTTTTGGGGATTTCCAAATCGCGTCCAGCGGCAACCATCTCCATAATCTTAAAGAGAACAATGACCTTTTGTTTCTGGACTAATGTTTTATTGATTTTCCGACATTGCGCCAAAACCCGTACAGAATCTACGGCTTTGGTGCGCTTTTTCTTGCGTCTTCGTTTTCGGGGCGTATCGGGGTCTTCGTCTTCTTCTATTTCCTCTTCTGCCTCTTCGGTCTTGCCGTATTCGGCATATTTATCAAAGAGCGATACGTATTCGGTAACGGTTTCCGAATCCAATTCCTGTTCATAGAAACCGATAACGTAATCTCGCTCTGACTCCGTAACGCCATCCCCTTGTTTGGCAATAATCGCAAATAGTCGGGTTAAGGCTTTCAGTATTTCTTCACTCATACGAGGTTCAGGTATGAACAACCCACATCAAAAATACAGTTCTGATGTGATTTGAGTTTTGGATAATTTATTTAATAGGATTAAATATGGACACCCCAAAAAACACGAAATAAATACGCCTTTAAGGCTCACAAATAAAGACAAAAGATACATTCTGAAAATTAATAAAATTTTCAGGAAATTCTCTTTTGTCGGCATTAAAGGCATGGTTTATTCAGCGCCATGGGCTGCCATTAATACGTTTCGAACTCAAATTCGATATCAACCAAATCCGAAAATTCCTCACCAGCCTCTTCCATATCTTCGTCATCCTCATGGTAATACCAGATGATGGTAGTGCCTTCAATATCTTCCAAGACAGACAAAATGTCCAAGATAAGTTTTGAGGAAGCGGTATTAAAATACTCTAATTTGAAGTGGAATTTTGTTTCGGGATTGGAGTCCTCTTTGTATTTACCCAACCATTCCAAAATGGGTGCATAAAATTCGGCAGAATCTTCAGGCAGAGAGCGTCCAGAAATTTCAAACAGAGCAGCTTCCTTGTTGAGTGTAATTTTCGGAGTATCTTCAGTTCCTTCTAATTGAATAATTTCCATTTTGTATTTTTTTAAAAATGTTTTCTAAACCCGTGAAATTGTTGTGATGAGAGAAAAAAACGAAAATTCGTCATCAACAGGCTCAAAATCATACCCTAATTTATTGCCTGACTTTCGTGCCATATCCACCAAGCCCAACCCTGCGCCACCTTTATCGGTAAGACCGCCGGGTGCTTTAATGATTCTTTTGTAGAGGTCTTTCAGCCCTGTCTTATCCAATTCGTTGATGCGTTCGAGTTTCCCCTTTAATGGCTCTACATCAACCGTCCGAATGTTATTTCCTGACGTAATGATGTATTCATCTTGGTGTTTGCCAATCATAAAAATGGCATTATTTTTCACCGTGGGGTCTTCTTCAAAACTTTCAGCGTGTTTGGAAATGTTCTGCAAGCACTCTACCATCACATTAAATACCTTGCGCTTGACTTTTCCTCCCTCACCGAACGAATCCATATTTCGTTCAGCCATCGCCAAAACTGATTTGGTAATATCTTGGGTAAATTCCCCTTCATATACCAATATCAGGTTTTGCTGGAGCATGGTCTTATGCAAATCATAAATATACTTCATAGTGACAGCGACTTTTTAACGGTAATTATTCCATGAATCAAACAGTTAGCTATTGCTGGTCTAAATTTTCGGTTAATATATCATTTTTTTTGAATAAAGACAAACCCTCGTCAGAATTTAATGCCGATAATCAGCACGTCATCGATTTGTTTGCGTTTGCCTTTCCAAGTTTCAAACTGATTTCTGAAAATATTACCCACCTCTTTCATGGGCTTTGCATGGTATTCAACCACGATTTCTCGTATTTGTTTGGGCGAAAACTTACGTCCTTCTTCGCCCCCAAATTGGTCAGGCAAGCCATCCGAAAAAACATATATCGCATCGCCTTTTTGTATCCCCAAATTGTGTGCCTGAAATGCGAGGCGGTTCTTGTATTGTCCACCTCCGATAGGAAATTTATCGCCTTTAATTTGCAATAATTCCCCTTTTCTGACTCGATACAAGGGACGATGTGCGCCCGCATACTGCAATTCTTGTTGGCTTTTATCTATCCGACATAGTGCAATATCCATACCATCTCTGGTGGTCGCATCAATATCTTGCCGAAGAGTTTTTTCTACGCCTCGATTTAGACTATCCAAAATTAAACCAGAATCGTGAATTTCTTGCGTATTTACAATATCATTGAGCAAAAAATATCCAATTAATGAAATTAATGCGCCGGGAACACCATGCCCCGTACAATCAACTGCCGACACAAAGGTATATTTTTCTGATTCAATAAACCAAGGAAAATCACCACTAACTACATCACGAGGACGATAAAAAATAAACGAATCGGTAAATACTTTTCGTATCGTTCGTACATCGGGCAATATCGCACTCTGGATTCGTTTGGCATAATTAATACTTTCACGCACCTTTTTATTGGTATTCAAAAGTGCTGATTCTGTTTGCTTTTGCTCGGTAATATCATTTGCCACAATCAAAACGGACTCCATATTTTGGGTCGTATCAAATTCTGGAATGCCGTTTACGTTCATGATTCGTTCGCCCAATACCGAATTAAAAGACATTTCTTTACGAATCATAATTTGCTTTTCGGTAACTTCTTTTAACAAATTTTTCCAAAATTCTTTGGTTTCCTTCGGCAAATCTAAGGTATCAAAGTTCTTTTGAATCACGGCATGAGGCGATAATCCCGTTAATTGTTTGATGGTCGGATTGATATAAAAAACTTTTCCGCTCGAATCAAGTCGCGTAATTAAATCTGGCGAATTTTCGGACAAAGATTGCATCTGCCCACGCATTCGGGCTTCCTGTTCGGCGCGCCGCCGTTCGGTAATATCCCTCGAATTGAGGACAATCCCATGAATGGCAGGGTCAGCCAATAGGTTTCGACCCGTTGCTTCCAGCCAAATGGTGGTTTTATTTTTTAATTTATATTCATATTCTATCGTTACGGAGGATTCGGGCAGTTGCAATAAACGTTGAAATGCGTTGCGTACTTTTTCTTTGCTGCCACTGGCTACGTTCAGAATATCCTGTGTGCCTATCAATTCCGTAGGGCGATACCCCCAAATGGATTCCACCGATGGGCTCACGTACCGAATCCTGCCGTCTGCCTCATAAATGGTAATGACTTCGGAGGCATTTTCCAAAATAATTTGCATCCGTTTTTGCGCTCGTTGCACTTCAACGATTTGTTCTTCTAATTTTTCGTTTGTTTCTTGGAGTTCTAATTGCGTGGCTTTCATTTCCTCGCCTCGTTGTCTGAGTGCTTCCTTTTGTAGGTTAGACTCCTCCAGAAGCAAGGCAGTTTGGGCATTAACCTTCATATTAAAAATCGTGCGGGCAATCGTCAAACTCATCTCTTCGACAAATTTGACTTGTGCTTCCGTAAATCGCTCAAAACCAGCAAATTCTAATACGCCGAATGTTTTTTCGTTCGTTACTAACGGCACAAAAAGCAGACATTTAGGCTTCGTATCGCCCAAGATTCCCGAAGTAATTGTTACGTAATTATCTGGAATTTCGGTTCGTAGAATCGTATCCCGTTCGATGGCGCATTGTCCGACCAGCCCTTCGGCAAATCGAAAATGATTTTTGATATATTTTTTTTTGCCATACGCATAACTGGCGTTCATTTCCAGCGTAGGTTCGGTATTTTCATCCTTATTGACGGTATAAAATGCGCCTTGTACCGCTCGGATTTCGGATGCGATGTAAGAAAGTAAACTATCGCCTAAGGATTCCAAATCGTCATGCAAGCGCACCATTTGCCCAATTTCTGCCAGTCCAGCCACAATCCAGTTGCGTTCTTTGTCCCGAAGTTCGGCTTCTTTGATGCTATCTCGCATCGAAATAAGCGCATTTCCCAAAACATCCTCTTGGCTAATGGGCTGAAAATCAGTTTCGTCATGTCCCGCACCGATTTGTCCTGCAAAATCAGCGTGGCGTTTCAGGGATTCGACCAAATTTTCGACCGCATTCGCCATTTCGCCAATTTCATCTTTGCTGTGTTGAGGAATCTGACGAGGCAAAACTCCCTTTGCCACCACTTGCATCGTTTGTTGTAAGGAGAGCAACGGACGAATTAATTTATCCGAAAGTTGCGAAGCCACAAACCAAATTAAGAAAACAATAATCAGACACACATACGTAAATATTTGTGCCAAATAATTCCCATGTTTTTTGATTTCTGCCTCGTCAATCTTGACGACCATGCCCCAACGCACTTGCGGAATATATCGCCACTCTGCCAGTACTTTTTTGCCTGTATAATCGGTCGTGATACCCGTGCCACTTCCGCCCTGTACCGCATCTTGTAAGGCTCGATTGCTTTCCTTAAACAGCTCTAAATCAAAGTTTAAGGTCGTTTTTTCGGCACGATTCGGATTCAGAATCATCCAACTTACGCCCCGCTCGATTTCTTGGGCTATCAGCAGCTCACCTGTTTGGCCTAAGCCAATCGTATCGCTGGTTACTTGGTAAATCTTATCCATATTAAATTCAGTAACCACATAACCCAACAACAAATCACGCTGATAAATTGGCGCAAAAGCATCCATATATGCCTTATTATCAATAAGATACGGCGTGCTATACGAAATATTATTGACCGAAATCAAATTCTGGTTTTTCGTATCCGTAAAACGCTTAAATTGTTTTCCCGTCTGATGTGAGGCATCGTCCATCTGACTATTATAAAGCACCACCCCAGACGTATCCAAGAGCATAATGCTTTTATATTTATTCAGATTCAGAATCGGCTCCATATAAGCATCCAAATGCCATTTGGTTTCGTACAATAAACTATCGACAGGAATCGAATCGGTAGAATGATGCGGCGTTCCTTTCAAAATTTGGTTAATCTCCTGAATGCCCGTCTTGATTTTGGATTGATTGCGGATGGAATGAATGCTGGTCGTCAAATCGGCAAAAATCGCTTGGATTTCTTTCGATTTCAGTTCGGCAATTACTTGCAAAGTTTCTGCATAACGACTCCGAGTAGCATCCGAACTAATTTGATATGAAGTTACGCTCACGACCACCACCGAAAAAAGGACACTCGCCAGTAAGGTTAATGTGATTTTTGTTCCTATCTTTAAATCGTTCAGTTTCATGGTCTTATGCTATTATCTCAAACACTTTTTCCTCAAAAGTGGAAAATTTTACGCTATCTCATATTATTTTATTCTAATAACCACGCCCGCCCTTTCTCCAAATCATCAAAATATTTGTTCGTGATTTTGCCGCCTTCGTATTCTTCGATAAATTGTTCTATCGAAACCTGCGAGATAAAATCTTCGCTAATCACTAAAGCAATTTTGTGCAAACCAATGGAAGCATAAGGCTCAAATATATTTTTGACTGCCCACTCCTGCATTTGAGGATTAATCGTAAAATAAAATTCTTTGGCGTTGGCTAACAGCACTTTAGGGCGGTATTTTATCGCTCTTTTGACCAATTCGGAGTTCCAATGTATGTAATCCTCATCGTTGGCACGGTTCGTACTTTCAAACCAAATGACCTCAAAAAGTGCGTTGGATTTGTCCCAAAAAAGACGCATGAAACCATCTTCGTATAATTTTTCCATGATTTTATGTTATTATCAAAAGTTTGTTACTAATTCTTACGAAAAACCAAAGTATTCATTAAATAACACTGTAAGCTATTGATTTTCAAATAATTACATCGTATTAATATTTGATACTCAATACTATTTCAGCAAAAACAGCACCTAAATCCGTATCGTGGTCATCATTTTACTGATTTCTCGTGCTAATTTTTCGATAAATACGATTTGTTCTTCAGAAAATGACTCAAAAGAAGCCAATTCCAGCACGCCAGTTACTTCTTGTGTCGCCTCAATTATCGGTACGACCAACAAAACGCTGGGGCTGGCTTTGCCCAATCCCGAAAAAATTTGGATATAATTTTCGGGAATATGCTCTAATTGCACCGATTGACCATTTTGGGCAACTTGTCCCGTGATGCCTTCGCCAAAATGATAGCGAACAACCTGATGATCAAGGCGATGATAGGCATAACTTGCCTGCAATTCGAGGTAATTTTGTCCATTTTCTGATACTTTTGCAAAAACTGCCCCCGCCGATGCGTTCAGCAAACCACAAATTTCCGAAATCAGGGTGTCGTACATATTTTCTGCATGTTCAATTTTTTGAACTACCGCAGCGTATTTTTCTTGATAAAATTGCGCTTGGTCTTTTTCGATTTCTGGACTATGAATTTCTTGCGTTGTTTCTTGGTATCTATCGACATAAACGATGTTGGTTTGGGTTTCATTTCCGTTCCGATTCAGCACAAAAACCAAGACCGCCAGCACAATTTGTGCAAAAATTAGAATCAAAGCAGGATGAACCGCCAACCGTACTTTATCAATAATTTCTTGATGAACCGAATAATTGATGTGGGTCAGGATTTGGGAAGGCATCCAAAAATAAACGTAATAAAGTGTTGAAAAACAAGCTATTACAAATAAAATAATGCTCAATATTTTTAGTGAATTTTGGAAATTCATGTGTTCATTTGTTTGTGCAAATTCATCAAAAACTCGATGATTTCATCAACAGACATGACCATGTCGATTTCGGTCATTGCCAGTGCCGCATTGGGCATCGCATTTATCATGCTCTCATCGGGGTCTTGCACAATAGTCAAGCCATTTTTTTCCTTGATTTTACGCATCCCATATGCGCCGTCTTTGTTTGCGCCCGATAACAAAATCCCAATCAATTTATCCCGATAGACATAAGCCGCCGTCTCGAAGGTCAGGTCAATCGAGGGGCGAGAATTATTAATGAGTTCGTCTGTCCCCAACGTAAACGTATTGCCCAGTTCCACGCACATATGATAATTGGCTGGAGCTAAATATGCACCACCTTTGCGGATAGGCTCTTTATCGAGCGGTTCAACAATTTTTTTGTTACTTTTAATGGATAATGCCTCAACAAACCCATTCCGAACATACTTGAGCCGATGCAAACAAAAAAGTATTGGCAACTCGAAATCGGCGGGGAGTGTCGCCAGTAATTCGGTTACGGGTTTAAAACTGCCTGCTGAACCTCCGATAACGATGGCTTTGTAGTGGGTCGGTGACGGTAATCGATATTTACTCATCTGACTGTCTTTTTCGTAATCGGGTTAGTCTTTGATTTTTTTATATACTTTCTCTTCGTTATTGACTACAATAAATTTGTTCGCAATTTCGCACCAAATCAAAGATTCTTTTGAACCAATAATCAAATAACCATATTTGAACAGACTTTCATGCAATTTATTCAAGACATTATTCTGAAGGGTCTGATTGAAATAAATCATGACGTTTCGACACAAAACCAAATCAAATTTGGAAAAAATAGGACCCTGTACCAAATCATGTCGCCGAAAGGTTACGTTTGCCGTCAAAGAAGGGTCAAGCACCGCTTCATTGCCTACTTCCTTGTAATATTTGACTAATAATTTTGATTCATCCTCATTAGGTTCGCCCAATTTGGCGGAGTCTTTCAGGAATCGAGCATAATTTTTACTGTTCAATTCCATATTTTTGAGTGGATAAGCAGCGCGCTTGGCTTTGGCGATTATCGCCGCATCAATATCAGTAGCGACCAATTTGGACTTTTCTAATACGCCCATTTCCTTGAGCAAAATCGCCATGGAATATACTTCCTCACCCGAAGAACACCCTGCGTGCCAAATACTTATCGAATCGTGATTCATCAGAATATTCGGCAAAATTTGGTCTTTTAGCACTTTCCAAAAACTGGGGTCTCGAAACATCTCCGTTACATTGACCGTGATTTCCGAAATAAATTCTTCAAAAAAATCAGGCGTAGTTTCCAAAACCGAAATTAATTTGCCGACATCCTTGAATCGGTACAAATCAATCACACGCTTAATCCGACGCTTGAATGAAGACATTGCATAATCTTTGAAATCATAATCATACTTATCTTTGATGAGTTGTGTCAATCTCCGCAAGTCAGCAATCTCAATATCAGGCGTATTATCACTTGATGTGTAGAGGTAAGATTTATTTATGGGATTTGGTTTCACTTTTCTTATTGGCTTTGTGTAAAAAAATAATACGTAAACATCATAGAACAGGACAAGTTAAAGAAATCTGTTTTACAAAAGAAATAATCCGTTAAAAAACTTTGTCTGCTCGCCACAATTTTTGCCTGACAATGTCGCAAGCCATCTGACGCATACTCAATCACTAAGCAAGAATATTTCCAGATTTTAGTATTTTGTTTCATACGCAATACTATTGGTGTATTGCCACCAAAAAATACTCCAAGTCAATTTGTAATATTTTCATATAAATTATTGATAATCAGTAGTTTAATAATGGATTTTTATTTCAAAATTGGTTTTTAATTTGTGTATCCCATGCCCAGTTGCACGTTGGGAAAATCACCACATTCATTCCATTATTTTCAGTTACTTTAACAGAAATTATCAAAATGTTCATTTATTTTTGGCTTTCTTGAACAAAACATAACCATCGGATAACCGTTTTTTTAAATACACAAAATCACAAACCAAATGAGGCGCAAAGCACGCATCATCATCACCATAAATTATTAACGTATAATCTTATGAATCATACCGTAAAAACCTTATTGACAGGGCTTTTTGCTGGACTTTTGGGCGCATATCTTTTTTCGTTGGGGACTTCATCGCCTGCGAAATCCCTTGCGTTGGGCGCAGAAAATTCAGAAGGCGCTATGCCAAGTCATTTTGCTGATTATCAGAAAGTTACAGAAGGATTTCCCGATTTTGTGAAGGCGGCGCGCACCACCACCGAGTGTGTGGTGTATATCAAGACCGTTTCAGGCACAAGCCAACAAAGTTATACTTGGTTAGATTTTTTCTTTAATGGCGACCCCCGCAATCAACGTTCTATCGGTTCGGGGTCTGGCGTGATTTTTAGCAAGGATGGATACATCGTAACCAATAATCATGTGGTCGAAAATGCCGATGAAATCGAAGTTATCCACAACAAACGCACCTACAAAGCCGAAATTATCGGTACTGACCCCTCGACAGATTTGGCATTGCTCAAAATCAAACGGGACGATTTGCCTTTCATTCGCATCGCCAATTCTAAGGAAGTGCAGGTCGGGGATTGGGTGCTGGCGGTCGGTAATCCGTTCAATCTGGAATCCACCGTAACGGCAGGCATCGTCAGTGCCAAAGGACGAAACATTCATATTTTGGAAGACCAATTTCCTATCGAATCCTTTATCCAGACCGATGCCGCCATTAATCCCGGCAATTCGGGTGGCGCATTGGTCAATACCAAAGGCGAACTTGTCGGAATTAATACCGCAATTATCTCACGTACAGGCTCTTATGCGGGATATGGCTTTGCTGTCCCATCTGATATTGTGGTCAAAGTCATTACTGATTTGAAGGAATATGGCGAAGTCCAAAAGGCTTTTATCGGGGCGGAAGTCGTTGATATTGACGAAGAAATTTATGAAGCACTTGACCTCAAAGAATATGCGGGCGTGGTCATCAGCCATATTGACGAAGACGGAAGCGCACAAAAAGTAGGACTCGAACGAGGGGATATCATCCTCAAAATCAACGGTGAACCCATCGAAAGCAAAAGCAATTTTGATGAACAACTAAGCTACCGCAGACCGGGAGATAAAATTACTATCGAATACAAACGAGAAGGCAAAACCAAAACAACGGATATTCAACTCACAAACATCGAAGGAACGACCGATGTGGTCAAACGAGAGATTTTCAAAGCTCCGAGCATCGGCGCAGAACTCGAAAATGTCCCTAAGGCGGAACGCAAAAAATTGGGCATCGAAAATGGCATCCGAATTACCAAAATTGCACGCGGATTAATCGCACGGCTTGGCTTGGAAGAGGGCTTTATCGTTACTTCGGTAAATAATGTCGAAGTAACTACGCCCGAAGAATTCGTAACCATTTTAGAGCAAATTCAGGGACGAGTCATTATTCGAGGTATCAGCAAACAAGGCGTAAGAAAATATTATAATTTTTATTTCTAATAACCATCTGAAAACCAATGATTTGTACTAAAATTGCCCGCCTAAAAGTTGGGCAATTTTTATTTTGGTGAGTATCATTTGGGCTTATTGCCCCATTTTCTGGGCATCATTCATGCTGATTCGTTTTCCGTTTCGGAACGCCACAATAAATGCGCCTGCAAAACCGTTGGCTTTTACTTTCTGCAAAATTTTGGTGCAAGCCTCCCGACTGATTTCGTTCCCCACCGTATAACGATAGCTTCCGTTTGTCTTGTAAAAATCCAATTTTGGTAAATTCTTCAATCTATCATCATGTGGATTGGGAACATCCAAAAAAATGCCAATTTGTACTTTGTAACGCACCGATTGACTGGACGAAGCCCCAATTTTTATGACCTTTTTTTCGGATATTTTAGGCGTGGTTTGTTGGGTCGATTTGGAAGCCATTTTCTGGGTATTTTTTACCTGCCGAAAAATCTCTTTCTGAGCCACATCCTGAACGAGTTTTCGCTCCGATTTTTGAATAATTTTTGAATCCGAAGGGCGTTCTTTTTGATTTGTAATTTCCTCATAATCAGGTTTTTGTGCGTTTTGTTTGGACATCGGAGCAGCCCCCGATGGCGCAGGCAAATGATGTACTAAAACTTCGGCTAATTCGATGTGATTTTCGGCTTGCTTTTCGGGAACGATTTGGGTATCTGATTCGGGATAAAGTCGAGCGAAA
The DNA here is from genome assembly GCA_964577275.1 of uncultured Cytophagales bacterium. Lineage (GTDB taxonomy): Bacteria > Bacteroidota > Bacteroidia > Cytophagales > Thermoflexibacteraceae > UBA2561. The sequence goes on from CAZNYR010000036.1 coordinate 31,554, forward strand.
AGCAAGGCGGTGAGCGGACGATTTCCCAATGATAATTCAAACGGTAACTCGCCTGTTTCTTCGTAGTCAATGCCTTTTTTCCAGTTCTCTCTGAAAATATTTTTTTGCCCGCCCGAAGGCACTCCGTACAATTTTACTTCAAATCCTGAATCATTCAAGTAGGCAAACGGAATCCCCGTTTCATCGCCAATAATTTTGGTGCTTTGTGTCAGAATTAAACCTCGAATTTTCTCAAAATTAGTCAAATGCAAGAGATAATTTTCGCTATGCAAAAACGTGATTTTTGAGCCTTTTTCGGTCAAAAAATAGTCAAATGCAGGATGAATTTTGAGCGATGAATCCGAAAGTTCGATATTAAAATAATACAAATTTTGTTGTTCATCTGGATTCGTGCCACAGAACTCAATTTTCAGTCCAAACGGATTTTTATTTGTACTTTCGGTATAGCGTTTTTCCGCTCCAAAATTATTGATTCCGATTTCGGAAATGCGAATAATTCGTCTTCCAGCCTGTGCCAAATGAACCAAGATTTGATGAATCGCAGCTTCGGATTGAAAATATTTTTCCGAATTAAATTCTTGATAATCAGTATTTTTGTCCTCTTCCGAAATCAATAAATGTTCCCGCAGTCGAGCCAGATAATCTTCAAGAATAGGGTCGGGCGTGTATTTGAGGTCTGGTACTTTGCCTGCGATTTTTGTGCCGGTCAAGATATAATTTTTACAATGCGGAAACATCGTATAGGCTTGCAAAAATTGCCCTTCGCCATAGGGATAAAAAAGCGTGGTCGAATCACTTATCTCGGAAATATTATATTTTTCAGCCCAATCTCGCATCGGGATAATTTGCGTTTCAATGATTTTTTTCCGAAACTGTTGCGTTTGTGCCAAATGTTTCTGATAATAATGCCGTTGCCGAGCGTAGGGCAGGGCTTCGTTGGGGATGCCCGCCAAAAATTCCGCCGTTGCCGTCAGGGTCGAATCTATTTGTTCGGCATGATGCGTATGGCTCACAAACCGAAAATTCAGAATCGAATTGGAAGCCTCAAAAATTCCTGACGTTTCAGAAATCTGACCCTTGCCCAGTTCATCACAAGCCATAAATACAGCCGTCAAAGCGATGAATAATAAGGTTTTTGATATGGTTGTGTTCATAAGTTTGTCGTATTTAGGAATCATAAAATCAAACTTTTACCTCAAATACGATGCAAAATTACGTTAAAAATTTTTGTTTTACGAAAAATAGTCTTATCTTAACAAGTTTTTTCGTGTGATACTTACCTAAAGTCGTACCTACGACCCCAAAAATTATGAATGACCAAAAAAAATAAAATTATGATTTCATAACATTTACGGAAAATAAACGGTTAGTTCTACAATATTGAAATACAGTAAGTTAGAACCAAAAGATAGTACAAAATTGTACCATCACAAACATCGAAAAGTATATGAGCCTTTTTTATTCCATAAAAGATTTAGAGAACTTGACGGGCATCAAGGCGCACACCATTCGTATGTGGGAGCAACGTTACGACATCATTAAGCCCGAACGCACCATCACCAACATCAGACTTTATGGACCTGATGAACTAAAATTGATGCTTAATATTGCGCTGCTGAATAATAATGGCTATAAAATTTCTAAAATCGCTAAAATGACCGATGATGAAATGCGTGCCAAAGTTATGGAAACCGTCAATAAACGCACTCGATACGAAGACCAAATCGCTGCCCTTACGGTGGCGATGATTGATTTGAGCGAAGATACTTTTGAGCAAATTATGGCGGAAAATATTGCCGAATTTGGATTTGAAAATACGATTTTGAACGTCATTTATCCATTTTTGTCCAAAATTGGAGTTTTATGGGCGACCGATAGCATTAATCCCGCACAGGAACATTTTATTACCAACCTGATTCGACAGAAAATTATTGTCGAAATTGACCGCATCCGAAAACCTGTTTATCCCGATTATCCCAGCATGATGTTGTTTTTGCCAGAAGGCGAATTGCATGAAGTTTCGCTCTTATTTTCGTGTTATCTGATTCGCTCAAGAGGCTTTCGGGTGTATTATTTTGGGCAAATGTTGCCGCTCGAAGACCTCAAAAAAGCCTACGACCTCCGAAAACCAGAATATTTATTGACAATTATTACCTCCTCACCCGGATTTGATAAAATCCAAAAATATCTTGACGAACTAAGCCAGACTTTTGCGGATGCCAAAATATTATTGGGCGGAATTCAAGTTATCGGACAAGACCACCACATAGCTGATAATCAGGAGATTATATATAGTGCGAATCGTTTAGTAACTTATTTGGAAGAACTCCGAAAATAAGCCACTTTCGGAGTTTTCTTTTCACTGAAATCATTGAAAAAAAACCTACTATCACATATAACTATCTGATTATCAGGATTATCTTTGCTTATGTCGGATAAGGTTTTCAAAATCTTTGCGTCCTGTTTTTGGTAATTTGAGCAAATTGCTAATCAGCCAACCCCGATTATAGCCCGAACGATTGAAATTAGCTACTTCAAAGTACCAGCCTTCGATTTGGAAAAAATGAAATTTAACATTCTCAACCGTCTTAAATTTGAGTTTGCCAGTCTTCATCTCGTGCAAAAAAATGCTCAAATAATCGGGCTGAAAATCCTTATCCGCATAATATTCGACATATTTGGGTGCTTTAAAAATTTTTCGCAAATTCATAAAATCCAACTCGTGGCTCATCGGATGCAAAAACGCTGGCATATCCATTTGGGTCGTATCTTGATAAAATTTGTGTTGCCAATCCGCATGGTAAATATCCGTAATTACCCATTTTGAACCATCATTTTCCTGTTCAATATTTAGGTACAAAATGAAATTCGTGGTTTTGCCGTTATACTCAAATTCAGCCCAAACTTCCGCCATCCAATCTTGGTTTTTAAACTCCAAAAACTTTGGGAATGAGGAGGTTATAATCGTATTTTTAAATTCATTTTTCAGGCTCGATGTGATGCCCGAATTGCTGGCATCGAACAAAAACGGGAAATATTTTTCTCGTAAAGCAACGCTACGATGGGCGGGGTCTTTGCCTGCGTACAGCCGATTTCCTTTCGCATCTTCCTCACCATTAAAACGATGAAAAAATTGGTTCATTTGCTTGGTTTCGGCATATAATTGACTTTCGTGTTGCCCATAAGCCGATGCCCCAAAAAGCATCAAAACAAAACTTAAAACCGTGATTTTGTTCATGTAAATTATTTGTTAATATATTGATTTTCAAGGTATTATAAAAAAAATTAACTGCTTAAAATGGTTGTTTTTTATAACGTATTTTCGGGCAGAATCTTTTGACAACAAAAGGTTAATCCCTAATTTTTAAGCATTTTCCACGATTTCGATTTCTTCCGCAGTCAATTCGTAAAGTTGATAAACTGCCATATCTATCTCATTTTCAAGCAATTCGATTTTCGTAAAAATATTTTTGAGTTTTTGTTTTTCTGTTTCAAAAAAATCAAAAAGCTCTTTTTGGCGATTCATCGGAACTTTAATTTTTTGTTTTTCAAGGGCTTTCAGAAGTTTATTTTTATCCAGTTCGTACCAATGATTTAGTGTTTGATTCATTTTTTCGATGTCAAAATTTGCCTGTAAAAGTTCCAAAAAATCAATTTTTTGTGTGTGTACTTTTTTCTGTAATATAAGCATTTTTTTAGCCTGTTCAATAAATGGTTTTTGTTCAGATAACGAAAGTGCTTTAATAGGCAAATTTTTCAATAATCTGGAATTGATACTTGGAAAGGCTTTATTATTACTTTTAGCGGACTCTTCTTTAATACAAAAAGCAAAAAGTTTGGAGCAAAGCAAAACTAATAAATATTCTAAACTATAATTCATGTCTTTTTGTACAATAACGCCTGCTGTATTTTTTACAACTGCCTCATTTTCAATCAAAGTAGCATAAAGATAATGATTAATAACTTCACGAATGACAAGTTTTGGTTGGTTAAAATAATGAATCTTTCGGGGTTCAGCCAGCCAATCTCCATAGGAAATAAACTCGTCTTGAGATTCGTAAAAATAACGATAAATGCCTTTGGATATAAAAGGCAAATAGGTATCATTCAGTGGTTTATTAGCTATAAAAGTATTATTTTCAATTTCATAATTCGTTTGTTTAGGTTTTCCTTTTCCAACCTGATACACTTTTACGCCCATCACTTGGTCATACACTTCAATCAATTTTACCGAATGACCTTTTCGATAAAAACAGTGTCTGTAAATAAATGATTTTTCGTAATTAGGGAGCGTTTTATCAAATGTAATAAATTCAGGCTTTTCGCTCAAAATATTAATACGTTCTCGAAGCGAATAATGGGAAATATCACCAAAAGCAAAATCAGTTTTTGGACTTTGTTTTTTCCGAGCCGTTAAAATCGAAGAAGGCATATTAACCTGCTCAAAAATATCATCGCCAAGCCGTAAATTAATAACCTTGTCTGATTGATTCACGATAAGTTTGCGAATGTCTGCAAAATATTCCTTTTCCAAGTAGGAATCTGGTACAATAAACGCAAAAGTCCCGCCTTCCTTCACTAATTGTAACCCTTTGTCAATGAAGTATTTATATGAATTAATTTCCCCAAAACTTGAATTGGGATACGCATTTTTTAACCACGTCTTTTGTGGCAAATACGCACCCCAAGGCGGATTTCCGATAACCAACGTAAAACCTTGATTTTCAATGGTTTGATTATCAAATATTTGTGGAAATTCTGTTTTCCAATCGAAGGCTTTTTCGTCAATGGTTTTGTCATCAATCAAGGAATTTCCGACTTTGATATTTTCATTCAGGTCATTAAGTTTTTGCTTCATTTGAGCGGTTTTGAGCCAGAGTGAAAGTTTGGTAATCGACACACTTTCGTCATTCAAATCAACCCCAAAAATATTATTTTCTAAAATCTGATGAATGAAATTTTTATCCTCTTCAGTTTTGGGTTTGGGCATGGGCAATGGTGCATCAAAAATAGAATTTTGTGTCTTTTGAGCTTGTTTTTTGGGCTTGGGAGGCGGTAAAATACCCATTTTTAGGCTTTCGAGCCACTGATATTCGTAAATAAAAAAGCTCAAAACTTGATTCAGAAACGCCCCCGAACCACAGGCAGGATCAAGCACGGTAATTGTTTTTAGCCAATTTTCATACGTCTGTGCTTTTTCGAGATTTTGTTTTTTATTTTGCTCATTTTCCCAATCAATTTCGGCAGGGTTTAGATTTAATGCTTCTTTTTTCTGTTGGCAAAGTCTGCCTAATGTTTCATCAACCATGTATTGGGTAATGTAAATGGGCGTATAAAAAATGCCGTCTAATTTTCGTTTACCATAATTTTTAGGTTTTTCGCCTGCCTTAATTGCCTGTAAATCAGCCAGAAGTTCCTCTTTTCGTTGGTCAAGTTCGTTGAGGCTGTGTTCAAAAATATGCCCTAAAACATTCGTATCAATATCGGTATCGAAATCATATTTACTCAAGGATTTGGCTTCATTTTCTAATAATTGGTCATAAATCTGGAGATTATCCAAGACTTCATCAGGCGCAAAAAGTCCGCCGTTGTAGCCAAAAATATCGTAACGTTTGCTTTTAAATCCCGAATTAATAAAATTAAAATGTGCCTTAAATCGCTCATAAAGAGATACTTGCATACCAATTTCATTTTGAAATTCAAATTCCTGAATGACCAGATCAATCAGGTTGGGCGGCAAAAGTCCTTTATCCTGTGCAAAACAGTAAGGTAGCGT
>CAZNYR010000037.1:0-36973 GCA_964577275.1 uncultured Cytophagales bacterium
ATACAAGAATTGACAGGGCTATCAAAAGAAGAAATTGAAAAATTAAAATAAGTAACATCACGATATGCGTTATGCGCCTGTCGCAAGCGCAACATTTGGCACATAGCGCATCCGCCAATTTTTCAAAAATTGGCAAGTTTCGTGATTCAAATTAGAATATTATTCCTGATTAATAGGCACTTTGTGTAAAATTTTATCCACAATATCTCGCCCTGTAATACCTTCGGCTTCGGCTTCATAATTGAGAATAATGCGATGATTCAGCACATCGTACGCCACTTCTTTGATGTCATCTGGCAGGACATAATCCCGTCCTTCAAAAAATGCGATGGCTTTTGCCGCCCGATTCAGGTTAATGCTCGCACGTGGCGATACGCCATATTGAATATAATTGGCGACATCTTCCATGTCGTATTCCTTAGGTATTCGGGTCGCAAAAATGAGTTCGATGATATATTTTTCGAGGGATTCCGTAATTTTGACACGATTAATGGCATCCCGAATCCTAAAAATCATTTCCTTATCCAAAACGGGCAGGGGTTCGTTCTGAAAACTCAAATCGGACATCCGCCGCATGATTTCGAGTTCGTCCGCTTTGCTCGGATAATTGATATAAACTTTGAGCATAAAGCGGTCTAACTGCGCTTCAGGCAGTGGATACGTACCTTCCTGATCCACAGGGTTTTGTGTGGCTAAAACCAAAAAGGGTTTGTCCAATTTGAATGACGTTTCGCCAATCGTTACTTGCTTTTCTTGCATCGCTTCGAGCAGTGCCGCTTGTACTTTGGCAGGCGAACGATTGACCTCATCCGCCAAAATCATATTGGCAAAAACAGGTCCTTTCTTGACCTCAAATTGTGCCGTTTTTTGATTATAAATCATCGTCCCAATCAAGTCGGCGGGGAGCAAATCAGGCGTAAACTGAATGCGCTGAAAATCCATTTTCAAAACATTCGCTAAGGTATTGACCGTCAGCGTTTTTGCCAAACCAGGTACGCCCTCCAGCAAAATATGCCCGTTCGTAAATAAGCCAATCAACAGCCGATTTATCATGTAGGATTGCCCTACGACCACTTTGCCCACCTCCTGATAAATGCGGTCAATGTGTGGTTTTAGTGCCTCTATCTCTGCCTGTGTGAGTTCTGCCATAAGATTTTCAAAATTCAAGTTTAATCCACAAAAATAGAAGTTTCGACCTCAATTCCGAATCCTTTGGAAATCCAATCCTTTTTTTAACAAAAAATAACCTCCTCACGGCATCCGACCGAAAAATTCCATTCCATTTGATATTTTTGCTTACAAACACAAATCCACCAAATCTGCGGTGTTAATTATTATTTTTTCCGCAAAATGAGTACATTTATTTGTCATTGAATTTTTATTAAATCTTGGCTTCTCAAAATACAATTATATCATCTCAAAGCACGACTTCATGAATTATTCAGAATTAGAAAGTAAACGATTTGGATTACATATTTTTCGGGGCGAAGTACAAGACCAAATCAATCCCAAATTGATTCAATACATTATTGAACAAAATCAAGTTGATGTATTAATCTTTCGGGTTAATGCACACGACCAACATCAGTTGTATAAAATTCAGGAATTAGGTTACCAAATGCTCGTTGCCGATACATTGGTTTATTATGAATGCGCCCTCAAACAGCGTCCGAAAACACCGCCCCGAAATACAGATTTACGCTTTGAATTTGCCCAAAAATCTGATAAAAATATTCTCCAAAAATTGACTGATGATATTTTTGAAGATTATACCAATCATTATTTTTCCAATCCTAATTTTGATAAACAAGCCATCACAGAGGGCTACAAAGAATGGGCAATTTCGCATCTTTCCGAAAATCCAAACCCCGAAAAGGACGACAAATTATTGTGGATTATCAAGCAAAATACTGAAAATGTGGGTTTTACTGCTTGCAAAATCGAAAAGCTTCACTCCTATGACTTCGGGATATATATCTATCATACTTTTAATGGCATTCTGAACGGAATTGCTTCCCGTGCCAGACGTTCGGGCATTTATGCCGATATGATTGGATTTATGTGCGATTATTTTGAAAATCGAGGTTTTGAAAAAATGCGTATTTCGACACAAATCCAAAATTATGCCGTACAAAAAGTCTGGAATCGGAATCATTTTTTCCTCACAAATGCTTACATTACCGTACACATTAATTCGATGCTTGGGCAAAAACTCAAAACTCAAAAAAGAACATGAAAAAAGGAATCCTTTGTATCTTAGGAATTAGTTTATGGCTGATTCATGGTTCGTTCAGAATTGTACAAAACCAAGAATTTACCTTAACAATTATCATCAAAAACATCAAAAAAATAGAAGGCAATATGTTGATTGCGGTACACAATTCTGCCAGTACATTTTTGAATGAACGTTATCAATCTGCCAGCGTCAAAATAACAGATAACACCCTGAAAACCAGTATTTTAGGTATTGAAAAAGGAACGTATGGCGTGGCGATTTTTCAGGATGTAAATGCTAATGGAAAATTGGATACCAATATGATGGGCATTCCCAAAGAACCTTATGGTTTTTCTAATGATGCCAAGGCGATGTTTAGTGCGCCCAGTTTTGAGGATGCCAAATTTGAAGTCAAAGCCGATACAAAAATCACGATAACACTTTGATAATCAGTATATTTGTGCTACAATTTTTTTTGGGTATTGTAGCACAAATAAAAGAGCTTTTAGTTTGCCATTGCCTGCCGATAAAGTGGCATCACTTGCGGTATCAAAGCGGTTAAATTTTTGATTCGGGTGGCACTTGAGGGATGCGTAGATAAAAATTCGGGCGGAGCATTTCCACCCGAAGCCGATTGCATTCGCTCCCAAAATTCGGGGGCTTCACGGGGGTCATAACCTGCCATTGCCGAGAATGTCAAGCCGATTTCGTCTGCTTCCGATTCTTGTTTTCGGCTGAAAGGTAACATCATACCTACTTGAGAACCAGCCCCATACGCCGCCATCCAAAGTGCGCGAGCTTCTTCAGATTTGTTCATCAAAGCGACATTGAGTGCCACACCGCCTAATTGTTGCATGATGCCCTGACTCATGCGTTCGTTGCCGTGTTGGGCGATGGCGTGGGCAATTTCGTGTCCCATCACGACTGCCAGCCCTGTTTCGGTTTTGCAGGCTGGCAAAATGCCTGTATAAACTACGACTTTGCCACCGGGCATACACCATGCGTTAAGTTGGTTATCTTCGACCAGATTAAATTCCCACGCAAAACCATCAAGTTTATCGCTCATGCCTTTTTGTGCCATGTATTTTTCAACGGCTTTCTGGATGCGATTACCGACCCGCTTCACCATGGCGGTCTGTTGTTGGTTCGTAGAAATTTTATTTTCGCGCAAAAACGAATTGTATTGCTGAAAACTCATCTGCATCAAGGTATTATCGCCCACCAACTTGAGCTGTCGCCGCCCCGTAACAGGCACGCTCGTGCAGGCAATCGTAAGTAAAAATGCAGTCAAAAAAATCAAAATGGTATTTCGTATCATAATCGTATCAGGAGTTAAAATGTGATGATTCGTTCGGCAATTTATGAAAAAAACAAGGTACGTATTTGACTAAATTCCGTACTTTTCAGGACGGCAAAAAAATCAGAAAAGTTGTTTGATAAGACATAAATGATTCGTTAATTGGGCTTATTCTTCGATTTCCAAATCATAAACGCTCATGACGGCATCCAGATTAAGGCGACCGTACAGATGCGGAAACGCCTGATAATCAGTGGCGATTTCAAATTTGAGTTCGGCTTCCAATAATTCGGGATTGATTTCTAACAAAAGCAAATTGGTTTGTCCCTGAAAATACCGACTCATCACGCCTTCGATTTGTGCATCGGTGCAACAATGAATAAATCCTTCGGTCTGGAGCGATGCGTGTTCATAAAATCCTGCTAACTCTGCCGCTTCCCATGCTTCCAAATTGGTGATGTGAAAAATAAAATCCATTTTGGGTTTTTCCCGAATGGTCATCTTAAAACGATGATAAAAAGGCTCGAAATTCATTTGCTGAAAAAAATCAAAATTTGCATCAGGTGCATAAAGCTGGGCTTCGAGATGATAAAATCCCAAGTAATCCGCCCAATTTTTAACTTCCGTGATTAATTTTTGCTTGATTTCGGACGAATTTTCGGCTTCGGGCGACACATGAAATACCTCCAAAAACGCATATTCGGTGCTCCTGAAAATCTCACTCGATGGATAAAATGCCTTCCGAACGATTGCCAAACCCACAATATCTTCCTGATTTTCAGCCAATAAGACGGACGCATTTTTGTCTGACAAAAGCTGACGATACACCTCCGTACTAAATTCGTGTGCTGAACTTTGTCCGAAAATATCCGATAAATGCGTGAGCCGTGCCTGTTCAGAAAGTTCAATCAGATGCCGAACCTGAAAAAAATCAGTCGGAAGAGCGGTGCGTATTTTCATGTTCTGTATAAAAATATTTAATGTATTGATTTTCAATATTTTGAAATCCCGTTTGAGATTGCTCCATCGTATGCGGTGCCACATCAACGACCTCAAAAACAGGCATTCCGTCATGTCGGAAGTGCCACGCCAAAATTACGCCCATCACCGCCCCAATCAGATGAGATTCCCAAGAAATATGCGCCTGCACAGGAAAAATACCTTCGACCATGCTTCCACCATACAAAATTGCCACGACTCCCGAAAGTGCCATCGACTGAATATTACGCCGAAAAACACCACTAAAAAACAAAAAAGACGCAAAACCATACACCAGACCACTTGCCCCCAAATGATACGAATTACGTGCCAGAAGCCAAACACCAAAACCCGTTCCCAAATAAATTACCCCAAAAATACGATACGCAATGTTGGGATAAAAAAACAAAATCATACCGCCCAAAATTACGAAAGGAACAGAATTTTGGAGCAAATGAAAAAAATCGCCGTGCAAAAAAGGCGAAAAAATAATTCCTAACATCCCGAAAATTGTGCGAGGATACAACCCCACATACCGATTGAAATCAACCTCTAAGAAATTGGAAATCAACCAAATAATCCAGAAAACACCAACCCAATACAGCGGCTGGCGAAGGCTCTCGGAAATTTGCATGAGGTTATCGGTTAATTGCCTAATTCGATGGCTCTTTGATGAGCGGCTTCTAAGCCCTCGCTAATTAATTTTTCCAACTCCGAATTGGCAAATTTTTCTAAGGCTGCCTCCGTGGTGCCACCTCTTGAAGCCACTTTTTGCATCCATTCTTTACAACTCAAACTTCGGATATTTTGCAGATGCACCGCCCCCAAAAATGTCTGACCGACCAATAATTCGGCTTGCTCTTTGGTAAATCCCATTTCGACCGCTTTGGTCATCATGGCATCCATAAAAAAATAAACATAAGCAGGTCCGCTCCCCGAAATTGCCGTAACGGCATCGAGCTTGGCTTCATCATCAAAATACAAGGATTTCCCTGTCGTATTCAGCAAGTTATGCACCGAAAATAATTCCTCTTTACTGACCTCTTCCGAAGAAGTAAAACCACTCATGCCCATCCGAACCTGTGCCGGTAAATTGGGCATCACTCGGACAATCTTTTGGGTGGGCAGAGCCTTGCGGATGGCTTCGATTTTTACGCCCGCCATAATTGACATGACCACCTGTGTCGCCGAAACATAAGGCGCAATCGCCCCAAAAACTTCTTGAGAATCCTGTGGCTTCACTGCCAAAATGATTAAATCTACCTCCGAAATATAATCGCTGGGCTGGAAAAATACGTGCGTAAATCCCACCGACTTAAAATAATTGGCTTTCTCTTCGTAATGCTCCAAAATGTACAAATCTTCCTTATTTACGGAGTGATGGGCAATAAAACTGTCAGCGTAAGTTTTGCCCATATTTCCGCCACCAATCAGCAAAATTTTCATCTTTTATATAATTTAAACGTTCCTATTTCCTTGAATCTAAAGTCCGCAAAAATACGGGCTTTTATTTTAAAACTTAAAACTCTCCCAACCAATTACCTCGAAAATAACGCTTTCCAAGTGCCTTTTAAGTAATTGTATTTGAGCGTACTGGGCAGGGATTCGAGCCAATAACGACCAAATTGCACGGCAAAAGAAGGTTGCATATAACAATTAATGACACACCCCTCGCATTCGGGATAACGTCCTTCCTGACGGATTTGAGTTTGTACCTCTTCCGATTTCCAAAGGTTAAATAATTGATTATCAATTGAATATTCTTGTAAACCCAAATGATAACACGGTAAAATTAATTTGTTTTCGGGCGAAATGACAATCGTACTGCTACCAGCCCGACAGACGGGATTTTGTGTCGAATTTCCGCCACGTTTACGCAATAAAATAAACCCCTCGTTCAGGTAAATGTGAGGACGAGAAGCCCATGTTTTCAGTTCCTCTAACTGCAAAGGCGTAAAAGAGGGATGTTGAATTTCATTATAATTAAATATTGGATTAATAATTAATATCAAATTATTAGGCAAACAAATATTTTTCCAAACTTTTCGGATTTCGTGCATATTTTCGGGATGCACCGTAAACAAAATATCGGGACGCTCGCCCAGTTTTTGAGCAATTCGGATGGATTCCAACACAAAATCGAAACATTTTACGCCTCTCGATTGGTCATGCGTCTGTTTATCAGCCGAATCCAACGAAAAATGCAGCATCGAAATCTTACCTTTCAGGCGTTCGGCATATTTGGGATAGAGCAGGCAATTTGTCGTAACGGTGGTTATAAATCCTTGATTTTGAGCCATTTCCAGAAAAACAGTCAGTTCCCGATGCAAAAGCGGTTCGCCTCCCGTAAAGTCAATCACTTTTACACCCAATCGCCGAAGGTCTTTCAGATTTTGCGCTACATTTTCGGACGTAACATAAGGCGATGGACGTTCCCAAATATCACAAAATGAGCAACTTGCATTGCATCGGTAGGTCAAATAATAATTGCAAAGCACAGGCTTTCGGACAAGGCGCATAGGAATTTGGGGTTCGGAGATGCCACAAAAATAACTCCGAAATGTCTAAAAACAAAAAAAGCAACCGACTGCGCCGACTGCCTTTTTAACTCAAACAAACAACTAATCAACCAATCAAAAACCTAATATCTTTCAGGATTATCTTCTTGTATTTTTATTTGTTATCGTGTTCGTGAATGTATTTGCCAAACTCGTGCCAAAACCATATCGCCTTCGCATTTTGCCGAAAAAAAATAAAATCTGACCGATGCGGTCAGGTGTGGATTTTGGAGTGGGCTTGTCTGAAATATCGTAAAACAGGATTTTACGAAGATGGTAAATACTTTTTTTTAGATTTAGAACCGAAAAAGTCCTATTTTTGCAGAATACGAATGTTTTATAGCATTCAAGTTATTTTTTCTGACAAATTTACCTTTTTTAGTACGTTCAAACACACGACACATGAAACCTTATTTTTTGCAAAATGAAGACGGTTTGGTACAAGTTATTTTGGATGCCCAGCAGGGTGTTTTTGAATTTTATGGTAGTATTTTTGCCTTGCCTGATGGCTCATTCGTTTGTCAAAAAATTGCCGATTATCTCCAATCAGAATTGCCAGAAACTCAACAGCCCGTAACTTTTACGTTTCGTGTGCCTTGGATTACGGAAGCTATCTTACAGAGAATCAAGAAGTTTTGTATTAAATTATTCATCAATTATACACAGGCTACGATTCGTTGGTATTATCACGCCGAACGCCATACGCCCGCCGAATTATACCACAAATTGAATCCGATTTTTAGAATGCCTTTGGAATTAGTACCTTTTACTCCTGAATATTTGCATCCCATGTATCAGGCAGGAACAAAGGATTTACCTTGTGTTATTTTGGATTCCGAACGTGAAATTTTTAAATTTTCGGGCAGAATCTTACCTGAAGATGCCCAACTTTTCTACTTTTCTATCCGAGAATGGCTCGAAAAATATGCCCAATCGCCCAACCCAAAAACGCATTTTTATTTTGAATTGGAATATTTTAATTCGGGCGTTACAGACGGCGTTTTGTTGGATATTTTCATCAAATTAGCCCATCTCCCCAACGGTAAAGTGATTTGGTGTTATTCTCAAGACGATGCCGATATGCAAGAGGCAGGCAGAGAACTTGCCGAAATCGCACAGGTGGAGTACGAACTCCGAGCCTGTGCGATGGCATAAAATAACCTCAAAATATAGCCCCAAATCACGATATGATGGCTAATGATTTAGGCTCAAAAATTATTTTGGCTAACATTGCCAGCCCTTCTTTATCCGAAAAATAACTCATGTGGTCGCACGAAACTATCTGATAATCAATATTTTGCATCCGATTTTTCCATAATTCTTCTGCCAAAATACTTTCGGTACTCGCCACAATATCATTCGGATTCTTGAAAATCAATTTGTTCAAAATATCATCTTTCAAACTTGAAATCTTACTGCCAATTTTTATCAAATTGTCCTTTGTTTTGGTATCATCAAAAAGTCGATTTTCTTGCGTATTTCCTGCAATAATCGTGTAAGGAATCCTTGGATTTGGTATATTTTCGCCATTCAAACCTTTGAAAAAATCACTTTGCGGATTGATTTGGTCAAGCGATTTCCATTTTTTATCAAATTGTTTAATTACTAAAACCAAAGGTGAAATTGCCCATGTCGCCAGACTTATCTTGCTCAAAATCATGGTCAAACCCAGTGTTGCCAAATCTTCAATTCTCGACCAAGGCGTTCCCAAATTGGGTGTTCCGACCATCACCAAATGGTCAATGACCTGATTTCCGCCATTTTTTTCAATAAATTGTCGCGCCACTAATCCACCCGAAGAGTGTGCAATCAGATGTACTTTTGATATGTTTGTTTTTATAATTTCACCTTTTTCGTTCCGATGAAAAATACCTGCTTCACGAAGTTTTTTGGCAAACTGCTCGGCAACCTCTTCCAGAGGCGTATTCATACTTTCGTAATCAAAAGTCAAGATGATATCATATTGAGAATCAATCGTTTGGGCTGAATATTTGGCTTTTTTGGCGGCAAGTGCCATTTGATTTGTTTCGCCTAAAATGCCGTGCATAAAAATCAGAACATTCTGAATTTCAGGCTTTTCGATTTCATTTCTGACGATTTCAAGGCGTTCCGTTTGATTTGTACCCAAATAGGTTACTTCTTCGCCATCATCCGAAATTTCTACTTTTGACAGCATCGGATACTCAAAATTACCGCCCAAAGGCGATTCGGCTTTGAGTTTTTGGAGCATTAATTTGACCGATTTTCCAAAGCCTCGTTCTTGCTGAAAATCAGGTAACTGATTGATTTTGACCAATGTACCGCCTTCTTTTCGACTTGAACCCAGTCCCACAGGAAAAACGATGTCGCCATCCCAAACCACAGGCAAAACCAATTCATTTTCAGCAAGTTCTTGATACGTAAACGCCAATTCCAACGGATTTTCAGCATGAATAATCGTGGCATCCTGAATATCCGAAAGCTCTAAAATCGTCAAGCCCGAATCATTTTCCCGTCCTTCGGAAAACTTAAATGACTCAAAATCAATTTCTTGGAAAATGATTGGCACATTCACTTTTTGAGTTTCGATAGACCTGCTACGTGCTGAAGATTTGGCAGACATCAAACTGTTTTCGGATTTGAGTTGAATTTTAGCTTGCAACCCATTGTTTTTCAGGAAGATACCTTGTCCTTTACCCAAAAGTCGATTTTCGGGCAGTTGCTGAATATTTTGAACTTGTGGCACAGAAAAAACCGTGATTTCTTGCGTAAAAGTAGCCCAATCCATTTTTTTACCTTCTTTGACGACCTTCTTTTTCTTTCGTCCTAAGGCTCGATTTTGCGAACTTTCGGGCAAGAACAAATCATCTTGATTAAATAATGAAGAATCAAAATCATGCGTACTATAAATTAATTTGAACGTTTCGGTAATTTCCGTGATGCCAAATTTCAGACTTTCAGCCGTAATTCCGATAGGTAAAATCCGTTTTTCCCATGCCCAAACTTCTTCATTTTCGTTTAGTAATTGTTTGGAAACTAAGGAGTTATCCACGCCAAAAGCCGATGACATGAATAACAATGAACACCACAATGGGCGTTTGGAATGATTCTTAATTTTGAGGGCAAAATCTACGTAATATTCATATTCTTCGTCCCTTGTGCCGTCCATTGGAGGCTGTTCAAAACGAAAATCAGAATCAGGGTCAATTAGCTGACTTTCAGTTACTTGACCATCATCATTGGTTTCCAAAACTCGATAAACTTCCAAACTCACGGCATCCGAAGGAAAAGATGTATCGGGATTATTCAGATTTTTGAGATAAAACCATTTGGCAATTTGTTCGATGTCTTTGACGAGTTGCGGCGTGTTATCTTCTTGATTATTAGTCAGATACAAATAATCCTTGACTAAGGGAATGGTATTTTCGGAACGAGAAATCCGATATTTTTTGACACCATTTTCTTGAGTTTGGGTCGTGATTTTATAAATCGCATCCTGTTGATTTTCAAGGATTTGAGCATAATTCAAGATTTCATTTTCGAGTTGTTTTTGCAAATGCGCTTTCATTTCTGGCGCACAATCCAGCCAAAAACCAACTTTCTGAATGGGCAATTCTTTGATTTTTGCCCGATAAACGGCATTTAAATCCGTGGCATCCACTCCGCCATCAAATTCGATGACCGAAAAATTGGTAAAAACTTTCAGCGCATAAGCATCGGTTAATGATTTTGTAAGTTGTTGATTTTCAGTATTTTCTGGATAAATTGCAAACACAATTTTTTCACCTGATTTTTTTTCGGGCAAGCCATGCACCGCCCCGACATTAATCATCCATTCTTGTTGATTTTGGTCGTAGGTTACGGTATAAAAATTATCTTGCGGTTGGATATTTCCATTCAGAAATTTTTTATGTAATTCTTGATTCATAGAAGTAGTATTTTCGGCGGTAACTACCTCAATATCAGGGTGTTGCTCGGTAACTAAGTTCGTTACCAATGGGCGCACTCGGCGCATGATTTCGCTATACGAAAGCGGTGATTTTGCCTGCCGCAACACCTTCAAAAGTGCATAAGTAAAAACGCCATGTTGCTTGCCTTCGCAGTAGGTTTCTTTGGCAGTTTGGGTATTTCGAGAAGCCGACAACAAAATATGATTTCCTTTCGGAACTTTTATTTCTTGGGTTTCGGGGGAGATATGTTCATAACCAATAAACGAATGTAATGGTCTGATGACAGGATTTAGTTCAATTTGTCGAGATTTAACAAGTGAGTTTTTCATACTTCGGGTGGCACTCCCCGAATGACAGCAGTCCATAATGACGATAATATTTGCATTATTTTGAGAAACTTCCGAAATTAAGTAGGCTGATTCCTTATCTGCCAAATCGTATGGAGTCGGATTATTGGGGTCGCGACTATCATAACAAACGATGGATTGATTTTTTCCGTCAGGCTCTAAATACCGAAATTGAGGCGGGCAAATTTCCCGTGCGCCGTGTCCGCAATAATAAAAAAGAACGATGTCATCTTCCTGACTATGAGCAAGATGTGTTCGGAAAGCCTCGACAATATTTGCTTTGGTGGCTTGCTCATCAAATAGGGTTTTGAGGTGGAGTTGGGTTTGAATTTGAGTATTCGGATTGATGCCTTGACAACGTTCTGTCAGAAATTCTTTGACCGCCAGCGCATCATTGATACAGCCGTTTAATTTGTGATTGGGATTTGGATAATCATTAATCGCTACGAGGAGCGCGTATATGTTTTGTGGTTTCATTTTCGAGTTGATTTTAATGAGGTTCAAAAGTTCAGAAAATCAACCGAAAAAATCAAATTTTAAACGTTCTAATCAAAAAAAACGCCCAACATAAATTTTGGGCGTTTTTTTTGAGTTCGCAGATTCAACTGACAGTTCAATGTAACTTTTTAAGTGCGTAATTTTTTTTTATTCTTCGTAAAGTGCAATCAATTTGATTTCGGTGCGGTTATGTTTTTTGCCGTTGGCTTGTCGATTTTGCCCGTATCCTATGGCTTCGACTCTTTCCGAAGCCACGCCCTTAACCTCAAGCAAATAGGCTTTGATGCGATTGGCTCGCTGTTCCGAAATGGCTACTGACGTTTGATTTGAAACCGTATCCGCATAACAACCGATTTCCACTCGAACCGCATCATTCAGGAGCATCCATTCTGCCAGTTTGCCCAAAGATTCGAGCGAATGCGCCGTGAGTTCATCAGTATTTTCAAATTCGATTTCGGTCAAGGTTTCGTCCAATATATCGCCCACTTGGTATAATTTTCCGCCCAAATAATCGTGATAATAGCCGCCCGTATCCGCTTTTTGTGGAGGTAAAAATTCAATGATTTTGATTTCAATTTTATCTTTTTTGGTAGGATTAGAACGCCCCAAACCCGTAGGCGTGATGCGCTCAAAAGAAATGCCTTTGACCTGATAAAGGTAATTTTTGAGGGCAGTTGCTCGGTTTTCGCTCAATTTTTCGGAGGAAACATCCGTATTTTGGTCATCTGCATAACACTGAATATCAATGCGTAAGGTGCGGTAATTGGTTAATAATTCGGCTAAATTATCCAGACTTGGATAGGATTTCGACTGGATTTCGATACTTTTTTCGACAAATTCAATACGGCTGAACGATTCATGTAAGAAATCGTGTTGGCGGTATGTTTTTCCTTCCCATACTAAGGAATCGACCACCTCATCGGTCAGCTCGAAATCGCTAAGTTCCTGCCCAAAAAGCGGCTGTGTTCCCAGCCACACCAGCCATATCCAACGTGTGTATTTTTGCATGATTTTTATCCAGTTTAGTCATGAATGTTTAAAACTTAAAATAATAGTATGTATTTGATTATCAGGTGCTTCATTTCAAAGCATCACGAATTATCGACATATTTTATCGAATCAAGGTCATTTTACCGATTCTTGTAAATTGATTTCCTACCAATTTATAGAAATAAACACCATTTGGTAAGTTAGGAGTTTCAAAAGTGAAGGTATTTTTGCCTTGCGAATATAATTTTGCTTCGGATTCGTATATTTTTTGTCCATCCGTCCGATAAACTTGCATCTGGATACGATTCGGTTTTGGCAAATCAAATTCAATTTGCGTGCGCTCCGAAAATGGATTTGGGTAATTTTTGACCTCAAAATAAGGCGCAGTCTGATGAGTTTGGTCTTCGGTCGCCGTTACGGTTACCCGAACCTGAAGGGTGCGGATTTGTTCACAAAATCCATCGCTCACCACCACCTGCAAATCATAAACGCCCAAAGTTTGCGCCACGAAAGTTGGGTTGGCGATAGTCGCAAAATCGACAAAACTTCGGGGAGTCCATGAATACGTATAATCGCCCACGCCGCCCATTGCCAGCGGTATTTCGCCCAATACGATTTCTTGATTGGGCAGGGCAAAAATGGGCGATTCGCCAATATTTACATCCAAATTCGCTACTTTGACAGGAAAAACGGTGGTCGTATCACTCTGTTCAGAATTGGCACAACTGACAATCGCCCGAAAATAAATATCGCGCGTCAGGTTCGGAAACGTAATCGTATTGCGGGGCGTAACTTCGCCAAAATCCTTAAAATTGATGCCATCTGATGATTGCTGAAATCGGTAGCTGATGCCTGCCCCGCTGCCCACTCCTCGTACCAAAACCTGAACCGATTGCGCCGAACAAATGACCGAATCGCTGATTGTTTCGGGTTTTTCGCCTGTGGATGAACAATTTGCGGGACGAAATATATTGCCTTCTTGGTCATATTTAATTAAAAAAACATCGGAAAGCCCCACATGATTCAAGACCGCTACATCTTCGGAAGGGTCGGCATCAGGCGTGCCTGCAAAACTGCCCGTCCATAAAATACTTTTGCCCGAAGTGGTCGTGATGTCATAACCGCCCACAGGAATCGCGATATCCGCATCCAATTTTCGGGTATAACTTGCGCCGCCATTTCCATTTAATTTGACTAAATATGCGCCGTAGTGCTTGGAAGTCAGGATATTACCGCCAGCCCCGATTTGTACGGATTTCTCGAATTGTCCCGTTGCCAAGATGCCACCTTCGGCATCCACAAAAACGCCATGCCCCAAATCTTCGCCTTCGCCCCCGATATTCACGACCCAATCATATTCCAAATTAGGCGTAAATTGGGCAACAAAAGCATCCTCGCCTCCTCGACTACTCAAAAAACGGGGGTCAGTATCCGTACCAAAATTTGCTCGATTGCTGTAATTTCCCGTTACGATGACATTGCCCACATTATCAATGTGCAATCCATTTTCGCCCAAACTGACGGCTGAACTTTCGCCTTCAATCCGAGCCATTTGCCGTAAAAAAAAGCCATCCGCATTGTATCGTGCCACATAAATTGAGGTATTTTTGCCCGAAAAACCGCGAAAAACCGACCCGCGGATATTAAAATCAATCGTTCCGACAAATGTCCCCGCCACATACACATTATCATTTTCGCCGATGGCAATGCCCATGCCCGAATTGGGTAAAATATCCAAATTGCCAGAGCCAATCGGCAAAACCCATTCAAAATCGCCTTGGGCGTTATACTTGGCAAAAAAACCATCATTTTCGCCTTTGGAGCTAATTCTCGAAAAGTTATCCGTCGCATCAAGAAAAAAGGCTTCCTGAAAACTCCCTGCTACATAAAGATTACCCTGTCGGTCGATGGCAATATCAAATACTTCGTCATCTCCCTGATTTCCAAAGGTTTTTACCCAAATCGGCGTGCCTAACGAATCGTATTTGGCAATAAACGCATCTTTTTTGCCTTGACTTTCTACGGCAAGCGTAGAAGTACGGGGGTCAAAATCGCAGGTTTCTTCAAAACTACCCGCCACATATATAAAGTTCTGATTATCAAACACTAATGCCCGAATGGTATCGCCTCCGGCTCCGCCAATTTGCAGTACATTTCGGTATTGTTCGAGTTCATTATATCGGACAATAAAAATATCGCCTTGTCCCCGACTTGCTCGTAAATCTTTGCGTTCATCTATCTGAAAATCAACGGTATCCGCAAAAACACCACCGACATAAATCGCTCCGATGCCATCCGTATCAATGACTCGTGCCATGTCTGTGCTTTTTCCGCCAAAACTGGTAACTAATTGAGCATGAGAGCTTTGTAGCATAAAAATCAGCCAACAAAAGAATACTAAAAATTTTGCATTCATCTTTTACAATTTTTTTTTTTAAGTTGTTTTGTGATATATTTATTGATTATCAGCGTATTACATTTATTTCCGTTCAAAAAACGTTGCCTCCAAGCCCAACGCCCGAAAAAACTGCCGTGTCCGTTGCGTGCGCGCATCCGTGATGAAGACCTGCCCGAAAGCATCGCTCGCCACCATTTCGGTTAGTTTTTGCATTCGTTTTTCGTCCAATTTATCAAAAATATCATCTAACATCAAAATCGGAAATCGGTCTTTTTGTTTTTTAATGTATTCATATTGAGTGAGTTTGAGAGCCAAGACAAAGGATTTTTGTTGCCCTTGCGAGCCAAATTTTTGGATAGGATACGCATTGAGAAAAAACTTAAACTCATCTCGATGTGTGCCTTTGGTGGTGCGTTGCAGTTGGCGGTCTTTGGGGCGGGCATCTCGGAAAATAGCTCTAAAATCGCCTGGGTCAAGGTCAGAAATATACCTAAAATCGGCTTTTTCTTGACTTTCAGAAAGCATCTGATAATACTTTTGGAACATCGGCAAAAACAATTTGATGACGCTTTGGCGTTGGGCATGAATCAAAACTGCAAGGTCAATGAGTTGATAATCAAATATTTCCAGCAGGTCATTATCAAAATATTGTCCTTCGGCAAATTGTTTGAGGAGTTCATTTCGGTTTTTGAGCAATTTGTTATAACATATCAAATTTTCGAGATAAACGGCATCGGTTTGCGACATCAAATTATCAAAAAAACGGCGACGCATTTCGCTTCCTTCCCGAATCAGGTCGGTATCATAAGGCGTAATCAGCACACAAGGAAACCGCCCAATATGTTTGCTAATACGCTCATAATCAATTTGATTGACCTGAAAAAGTTTCTTTTTGCCACGCTGATAATTGGCTGAAATTTCGTGGATTTTGGAGTCCGTTTGTAGTTGTCCCCGAATCATAAAAAAGTCCTCATCATGCCGAATATTGAGGCGGTCTTGCGCTCGGAAAGCACTTTTGGTCAGGCACAAATAATGAATGGCATCCAAGAGATTAGTTTTTCCGCTGCCATTTTTTCCCGTGATGACGTTGAGTTTATCGCCAAAATCAAAGCGGATTTCTTCGTAATTCGTAAAATTGAATACGTGTATGTTTTTAAGTTGCATCGCTCATTCGGGGTATTCCTTATGTTGGACGATGAAGGCTTCAGGAAACCCTTTTTTTTTGATTTTTTCGACTAATTGGATAATTTCGGCTTGTTCTAAAACCCTTCCCACCGTGTATTTATAGGGAAAATTAGTATTTTCGTAGTTTTTGTGTTCATCGACTTTGAAGCCAATTTTTTTGAACATTTTGTCATTTTTTGGAATTTGATGCGCTGATGCCGCAATTTGTACTTTGTAAACCTGCACGGGATGTCTTCGCAAGCCGTACTTCATTTCTTTGGCATAGGTTCGGAATGCCCGAAAAATCGCCGAGGCGATGATATCCTGCCCATGGTCGGTATTGAGGAACTTTTCTTCGTCTGGGTGCGTCAGAAATCCACATTCGACCAGCACGCCTGCCATCGAAGTATTTTGGAGGACAAATAAATGTCCTTTTCGGTCGTGATATGTAAAGATGCCTAACGAATTTCGTTTGGCACGCAACTCGAATTCTTCATCAATTAATTCGGAAAGTCGTTCGGTTTTTTTGAAACCTTTGGCGTGTATATGTACCTGAATACCATGCACTTCGGATTTTTCGCTGGCGTTAATGTGCAGGCTGATAAAACAATCGGCATGGTTAGATTCGGCAATATTTACGCGCTCTTCGAGCGATACATATTCATCGGTTTTTCGGGTATAAACCAACCGTAAATTTTCAAAATAATCATCCAATAACTTACCGAGTTTGAGGGCAATACGCAAATTAAGATGTTTTTCGTCCATACATTTCTCTTGGCGATGCTCGGCACCAGGGTCTTTACCGCCGTGTCCAGGGTCGATAATCAAGGTCATGGCATACGAAGTGGCGGGCTGTTGTTGAGCCTCTAACTCATTGATTATCAAGAATATACCATAAAAAAGAACTATACAAAATCGAAAACTTATGGACATCATGCTGTAATTTATTACGAATCTATTACCAAATGCCAAAATTACAAAAACCACCCGAATTTTATTGGCGTTGCAATAATTCCAGTTCGATTTTGGCGGCATTTTGTAACGAGCTGGACAAAGAAGCCACAAAATGTTTTTCGGCTTTTCGATGATGGTTGAGTTGCTTGTGTGCCAATCCCATCAAAAAATTGAAGTCTGCCACACGATTTTTGTCTGACGTAATGTTTAGGGCTTTTTCGGTGATTTTGATAACCTCCTGATATTGTTTGAGTTTGTAATGAAGCAAGGCTTTTTCAAAG
Organism: uncultured Cytophagales bacterium; assembly: GCA_964577275.1. Lineage (GTDB taxonomy): Bacteria > Bacteroidota > Bacteroidia > Cytophagales > Thermoflexibacteraceae > UBA2561. The sequence goes on from CAZNYR010000037.1 coordinate 17,610, forward strand.
AAACCCGCAGGCGATTGGGCATCAATCTGAAAAATATTTGCGATAGTTTGTAGGCAATCTGGATAGTTTTTGTCCTCGATTTGGAGATTTGAGATTTTGCAATATAATTGTATTTTTTCGTGATTTGAATTGGTTGATTTTAGCGCATAAGTCAAAATTTGAATCGTTTCAGGATGATTTCCGTGCAGTCGTTCGGATAATTTAGAAACTAAAACGTGGGCATACGCATAACTTCTATCCACCTGAAGTGCTGAGTCAATATAAATTTCTGCGCGTTCGTTTTCGTGCATTTTGAAATAGACGACCGCCACCGAAACATAATATTTGGCATCCTGATAAGCGGATGGTTTTGGGGGAGAAATTTCGCCTCCAGTCGCCTGCCCCGAAAGGCACACAAATACTAAAAAGATATATCCAAAAAGAAAAGTATTCGATTTCATTATCTGATAATTTTGGGGAGAATTATGGGGCGATATAACGTTCATTTTGCAACAAAAAACACGCTTAAATAAGTTTCAGAAAAGCGGTAATAAATGGTGCTGCCAATAAAAGTCCATCGAAGCGGTCAAGGAATCCGCCATGTCCTGGGATAGTCCGTGCCGAATCTTTGATATTAATACTTCGCTTGAACATGGACTCGACCAAATCGCCATAAGTCCCTGCTACTATGATAATTACAGAAATCCCAAGCCATTCCCACTGCCGCAAATCCGTCAGCCAAAATGACTGCAATAAGCCCACACCGACCGCAAAGATACCACCGCCAATGCTTCCTTCCCATGTTTTTTTTGGGGAAATAGTTTGGAAAAGTTTATGCTTCCCAAAGTTTTTTCCAGAGAAATACGCACCCGTATCATTTGCCCACAAAATGAACAAACAACCCATAACAATTTGCCAACTATACGAGCCATCGGGCAAAAAAATTACGGAGTTCAAAAGTGCAAACGGTACCGCCACATACAAGACACCCAAAAAAGTAAAACCAATATTAGCAAAGGGTTTCATGTCTTTGCGTTTATAGCCATACAGTTTGATAAAATAAGCACCCGAAAGCCCGACAAAAACCAAATAATAATAATTGGCTGGCAGATTTTCTTTCTCAATAAAAAATGTAATGACATAAATAAATAACCCATTAATCGTCCCGAAAGTACGCAAAGGAAGATGAGCTTCATCCAGCTTGAGTAATTTGTAAAATTCTAATTGAGCTAATAAACAAATAATAAAAAATAAGGCAAAATAAGTCCATTCGTTCCAGTAAAGTGCATTGAGAATCACGATGATGCCAATGACCGCCGCAATGATGCGTTGTTTGAGTTCTGAAAGGTGTTGTATCGGGTTTTTCATAGTTCATTCGAGATGTAAAATCAATGTAATTTTTTGATAGTAAACAGGTATTTTTAAGATTTTTTATTGAATTTTAGTGCGAAGAAGAGCCATCTACGTCATACAAATTAAGGATTTATTCTTGAAAAAGAAAATAAGGCGATTTTTTGTAGGGGTTCTGTGTTTCCGAGTCCGTCAGAAGCCTAAACACGCCCAATCAAAAAGGCGGTAAAAACAAAGAATTGCGTAACTTGTGCCGAATTAAAAATCAAGAGCCAAATCGTAACAGAAATCCATGAAAAAAGTATTAATCACAGGCGCAGCAGGTTTTTTGGGGTCGCATTTATGTGATCGTTTTATTGCCGAAGGATATTGGGTTATCGGCATGGATAATTTGCTGACAGGAAACTTAGAAAATATCGAACATCTCTTTCATTTAGAGCAATTTACGTTTTATCATCACGATGTCAGTAAATTTGTTCATGTTCCTGATAAATTGGACTATATCTTACATTTTGCCTCGCCCGCCAGCCCGATTGATTACCTCAAAATGCCAATTCAGACGCTCAAAGTGGGTTCGTTAGGGACGCATAATTTGTTAGGACTTGCCAAAGCAAAAAATGCCCGTATTCTGGTGGCATCGACTTCCGAAATTTATGGCGACCCCGACATTCATCCACAGCCCGAAGAGTATTGGGGCAATGTCAATGCGGTTGGTCCTCGTGGCGTATATGACGAAGCCAAGCGTTTTCAGGAGGCAATCACGATGGCGTATCATAATTTTCATGGATTAGAAACCCGAATCGTCCGTATTTTTAATACGTATGGCGAACGAATGCGCCTCAATGACGGGCGGGCTTTGCCTGCTTTTATGGGGCAAGCTCTTGGAGGTCAGGATATTACCGTTTTTGGAGATGGAAGCCAAACCCGTTCTTTTTGTTATGTCAGCGATTTGATTGATGGGATTTACCGCTTGTTGTTGAGCGATTATCATTTGCCCGTGAATATCGGTAATCCTTCCGAAATCTCAATCAAACAATTTGCCGAAGAAATTGTCGAACTGACAGGCACAAAATCCAACATTATTTACAAAAAATTACCTGTGGATGACCCCAAACAACGATGCCCTGACATTACCAAAGCGCATCAAATCTTGGGCTGGACTCCGAAGGTCGAACGAAAGGAAGGACTCCAAAAAACGCTCGCTTACTTTCGGCAAAAAGTCTGAAAAATGAAACTATTTATATTAAATTTTATTTTTTTATTCAAATATATTACATGTATCGGTTATCATCTATAACCGATATTTTTTGTGCTAAAATCGTACAAAATTTTCCAAGAATTATAATCCATAAAATAACCTTTACACATGAAATTTGGAACAAAAACCATTCACGCAGGCATCCATCCAGACCCACTCACGGGCGCAGTGATGACCCCGATTTATCAGATCTCGACCTATGCCCAAGCATCACCGGGCAAGCACAAAGGCTACGAATATGCTCGCACCCAAAACCCTACTCGGAGCGTATTAGAAACCAATTTAGCGGCACTCGAAAATGGCAAATATGGCTTTGCTTTTGCCTCTGGACTCTCGGCGATTGATGCGATTATCAAACTCCTCAAGGCAGGCGATGAGGTCATTTGTGGGAATGATTTATATGGCGGAACATACCGTATTTTTCGGAAAGTATTTGAAAAATTTGGACTAAAATTCCATTTTATTGATATGACCGAACCTCAAAATAGTACAAAATTCATTAATGAAAATACCAAAATGATTTGGCTCGAAACACCGACCAATCCTTTGATGAATATTTTTGATATTGAAGCCATTTCCAGCATCGCCAAAGCGCATCATTTATTGACCGCTGTGGACAATACTTTTGCTACGCCTTATCTCCAAAATCCCTTGGATTTGGGGGCGGATATTGTCGTGCATTCCGTTACCAAATATTTGGGTGGGCATTCGGATGTCATTATGGGCGCAGTCATCACAAATAATGAATCTATCGCCCAACAGATTGGTTTTTTGCAAAATTCCTGCGGTGCAGTCCCCAGTCCAAACGATTGTTTTTTGGTTTTGCGAGGCGTAAAAACCTTGCATTTACGGATGAAAGCCCACTCGGAAAATGCCCGAATTATTGCTCAATTTTTGGAACAACATCCCAAAGTTGGGAAGGTTTATTATCCCGGACTTGTATCGCACGCAGGGCATGAAATCGCCAAGAAACAAATGCGAGATTTTGGGGGAATGTTGTCCTTTACTTTGGTAGATGATACGATAGAAAAGTCAATCAAATTAATGGAAAAATTACAACTTTTTACCTTAGCCGAATCCTTAGGCGGAGTCGAGTCTTTGTGTGGGCATCCAGCCAGCATGACCCACGCCGCCATCCCAAAAGAAGAGCGTGAAAAAAATGGACTCAAAGATTCATTGATTCGATTAAGTATTGGTATCGAAGACCACGAAGATTTGGTCGAGGATTTGCGTTCGGTTTTAGACCAAATTTAGAGTGCTGATACGCCCAAAAATTTGTTTGAATCCAGTCTGATTAGGCTGGTTTTTTTATGTTTTTCCGAACACAAATGTATCCAAAGCGTTAGGTATAAAATTTGAAAAATATACGTCTTAAAATTACAAATTTATGGAAATATCAGTCAAAAAAGATGATGTACTTTATAGTCGCATTATTGGCATCGTATCGGTTATTGTGCCTGTTTTGGTCGCAGTTTTATTGTTTTTTCCACAAACAGGAAAATTAGGCGATTTGGATGTTTCGTTTTTGCCTCATTTGATTGCCGTGATTAATTCGGCGACCGTCCTATGTTTGCTTGGGGCTTTGATAGCGGTCAAATCTCAAAAAATCCAATGGCATCGCTCATTGATGATGTCAGCTTTTGCCTTATCTGCCATTTTTTTGGTTTCGTATGTCATTTATCATTTTCAGGGTGGACATACACTTTTTGGCGATGCCAATCACGATGGCGTATTAGATAACAACGAATTGAGTGCTATCGGCTCATTGCGTTTGGTGTATCTGATTTTATTATTGAGCCATATTTTGTTATCCATAGCCGTTGTACCATTAGTGTTATTTTCGTTTTATTTTGCTTGGTCAAATCAAATTATTCGACACAAAAAATGGGTCAAATGGTCGTATCCAATTTGGTTTTATGTCGCTACAACAGGCGTAATTGTCTATTTTATGATTCGACCTTATTATGTATCCTAAAAGGCAAGTCCCATCATTCAAGTTACAAATTGTGTTTCATAATTGTATAATAAACTCTTGATTTGCAGTAATTTATGAAACACAATTTTGATTTATTTGATATTTTTAGATAAAAATATTGCTAAATTATCCGCCCAAAATGTGCATACTTTCATAAAAAGGTTCGACTTTCTGTACGGCTTGCCAGCCATCTTTGGCTTTGTGTTTTACGGCAACTATGATTGCTTTTTTGAGCATTTGGTCTGATGTATGATTTCGTAAAATATTCGTTAAATTTAAATTTTTCTGAGCATATAAGCACGTCCGCAATTCTCCTTTGGCATTCACTCGAATACGATTACAACTACCACAAAACGTGCGACTGAAGGCAGGAATAATACCAAATTTGCCGCGATAATTTTCGATTTGGTAGTAGGTTGCTGTTTCGTTTTTTGAGGCATAAGCCATCGGATACACAATGTGATTTTTTTGGATATATTCCAGTATTTTGGTGTGTGTCCAAACGGGTTTTTGGGGTTGTTTTTGTTGTCCATTGAAGGGCATTTGTTCAATGAAACGCACCTGAATTTGTGGGTTTTTCGTCAGTTCGAGCATCGGCAAAACATCACCCATATTTTGAGGCAAAACCACCATATTGAGTTTGATATTCATCCCTTTTTCGAGTAAAAATTGTATATTTTTCCAGAAAATTTCAAATTGATTTTTGCCTCTAATCTCCTGAAAAAGAATAGGTTGCAATGAGTCTAAACTAATCGTTAGTTCGTCAAACATGGTTGTAATTTCTTCCAAATACGGTTCGATGAGTGTCGCATTGGTTGTGATGTGCAGGCGTGGTAGATGGGCTTGGTTTTTGAGTTGGTGCATGACACTCATCAGGTTGGGGCGGGCAAAAGGCTCGCCGCCCGTTATCCGCACTTTGGTAATGCCTAATTCCACAAAAATCCGTACCAAACGCACGATTTCGGCATCGGACAAAAGTTCTTTTTTGGGCGTAAAAACCGGATTTTTGGGCATACAATAAAAACAACGCAAATTACAAACATCCGTTACGCCAAGCCGCAAATAGGTCATTTCTCGACCAAATTTATCTTGAAGCATAAATTTTTGAATCAAATCTAAAACTAATACATTATAAATAGTACGGAGTATTTAGTATCAAGTATTAAGACGATGTAATTATCTGAAAATCAAACACTAAGCTATATTTGAATCTTTATTGAGGATTAGGTGGCTTCATAGAAATTATGTTTTAATAAAAAATCTATTTTTTAACAATTTTTTTCACAAAAATACACTAATATACGACTTAGAAAATACCTAAATAATTTGGATTTAATTTTGCTGTATTTTTGCCAAAATATGAATAATCAGACAAATAAAGATAAATGATTTTCGGAAAACAAAACAATTTCCGTACTTCGCACGAATCAAGTTCATAAATAATTTTTAATGCTAAATATTCGGCATTAAAATATCGTGGTAATTCTTCTATTTTTTTATATTATCCCTAATTTATACATTACGGCAAGTATTGGTACATTACAATTACCTGATAATAAATGTACGATACAAATTGGTTTGTTCACATACTAAAAAAATTATAGTATTCTATGAAAAAATATGTTTTACTCTTGATTTGCGGTCTTTTTTTTCTGCCTCACGGCGGACAGGCGCAAGAGGATTCAAAGGCACGAATGCGAACCTATATCCAGCAATTAAGAGCCTTGGCGGATAGTTTGGAGGCGCAACTGGAATCGGTCAAGTTTTCGGCTGAACCAGCCGTACAGTTAGGGAGCTATACCAATGCACCCGAAACGCCAAATCACGAACCAACGTTTTTTGTCGATAGTATTGGGCGGGTTTTTTGGCAAGAAAAACTCCCCGTCTATTTACGGATGTCGCCCAATGCGGATGGTTCGGGTGGCACGATGCTGAATAATGTCCTGAAAAAAGAAATGGAAGCCTATTCTAATCCGATGGAATGGGAAAATCATGGCGTACACCACATCAAACACGAAGATGCCAACCCCCGCGAAAGTGTGGCTTTTCCTGTTTATGCGGATGGACTTCCGCCCACGACACGGATTGTCTTAGAAAATGCGCCTCGTTATACGTTTCGGGGGCGGGATTTTTATGGAAAAGGCTTAACGGTTACTGCCATTACCGAAGACCAACTTTCGGGGGTTTTGGGAACGTATCAATCCATCAATGGCGCAAGTTATGAATTGTATAAAGGCACTTTTGAACTGAACGAAAATTTGCTTTATACGCTCCGATTTTATGGGACGGATAGAGTTGGGAATGCCGAAAATCCTCAAAGTGTGGAATTTACCGTTGATTTGGAAGCACCCATCACGACACTTTCTTTGGAAGGAGACCGCATGAAAGATATTTTATCGCCACGTGCCACGATTATTTTGACTTCGGGGGATTCCTCCTCTGGCGTTGCCAAAATTTTGTATAGTATTAATGGAGCGGAATGGAAAAATTATACACAACCCATTGAATTAAAAGCATTAACTGAAGGAGATTACGAAATCAGTTATTATGCCATTGACCAAGTTCGGAACCAAGAAGCTAAACAAACGTACCAATTCTTTTTGGATAAAAGTGCGCCACAAATCACCGCCGAAGTCAAAGGCGACCAACACCAAAATCGTGGGCGAGTTTATATTTCCAGTCGTACCAAAATGAGCCTCAAAGCCCAAGACAATAAATCGGGTTTAGACCGCATTTATTATTCGATTGATAACGGAACGGAACGCCTATATCGTGAGCCATTTCCGTTGGTCAAAAGCGAAGGCAAACACATTATTACGTATGCGGCTATCGACAAAGTCAAAAATAAAGGCGTGGGCGAAACCAACGATGCGTATGGAAATATGTTCTTGGATTTGTCTGTTCCCGAACTAAACCACCGATTTGATGGACCGCAAGTTTTTACACGGGATACGATGTTTATTAATCAAAAAACCAAAATCGTATTGGTGAGTTCGGATAAGGATTCGGGCGTAAAAAAAACAGGCTATAAACTCAATGACGGACGAGGCGAAACGTACATGGAACCGTTTTCGTTGGAAAAAAATGGCTATCACAAAATTGATTATTATGCGTTGGATAATGTCAATAACCGAGTAACGGACGAATTTTTTATCGTGGGCGATAACGACGGTCCCGAAATTCAGTTTTCATTCAGTACCAATCCCGTCAGTAGCTTGCAACAAGGCGAAAAAATTATTCCAGCCTACCCGAAAGGAACAACCATATTTTTGGCGGCAACCGATGCCCAAATCGGGGTCGAAAATATTTTTTATTCCTTAGATGGGCGACCCGAACAGGTATATATGTCGCCGCTCAAACTTTCCGAAAAAGGACTTAAAAGCCTCAAGGTCAGAGCCACAGACGAATTAGGCAACAGCACAGTAACCGAATTGGTCGAGATTTTTATTCAATAAGTCATGAAGATACTATTTCGTATGAAAATAATCTACTGATTTTCAGATGATTATCTTCATACGAAATATTCATTACTATTTTTATTACATGAATCAAATTGATTCAATCGTCAGAATCAAGTCGCCTTGTTCGACCATTGCGCCTTTTTTGAGGATAATTTCTTTGATTTTTCCTGCTTTGGTCGCCGTGATGGTAGATTCCATTTTCATGGCTTCGATGACAAAAAGTGGTGTATTTGCCTCGATTTCTTGCCCAATTTCGACAGAAACAGCCGAAATTCTGCCCTGCAACGGTGCGCCTACTTCGTTTTCGGTGCTGGCTTTGCGATTTTGGACTTTATTCACTTTATAATTTTTGTCCTTGACTTCGATGCGGCGAGCTTGCCCGTTGAGTTCAAAAGAAATAGTCCGCATTCCATTTTCATCAGGCTTTGAAAAATATAACAATTTGATGGTCAGTATTTTGCCTTCTCCAATTTGAATCAAGACATCTTCCTGCGGTTTGAGTCCGTAAAAAAATGCGAGGGTCGGCAAAACGGATAAATCGCCATATTTTTCTTGGGCTTCATAAAAATCCTCATATACTTTGGGATATAATTTATAGGACAGAAAATCGGTCATTTCGAGTTTTTTGCCAAATTTATTTTTAAAATCTGTAAATTCTGCATCGAAATCCACAGGCGGTAACTGCCTGCCTTTCAGTTCAAAAGTAGGTCGTTCATCGCCCAAAACCGCCTGCATACTTTCTTCGGGGAAACCGCCTGCGGGCTTGCCCAAATGTCCTTTGAGCATCCCGATAACCGATTCGGGAAATGACAAAGATTGCCCTCGATTTACTAAATCTTGGCGAGTTAAGCCGTTGGCAGTCATGAACATCGCCAAATCGCCCACCACTTTAGAACTTGGCGTAACTTTGACAATATTCCCAAAAAATTGATTTGCTTCGGCGTAATTTTTTTTGATTAATTCAAATTTATCGTCCAAGCCCAAGCCGATTGCCTGCGGGCGCAAATTGGTGTATTGTCCGCCAGGGATTTCGTGTTCATAAACCTGCGCCGTTCCCGCCTTCAAGCCCGATTCAAAGGGATAATAATATTCCCGAACATCCTCCCAATAATTTGAAAATTGATTCAGAACCATCAGATTTACAGGCAGTTCGCGCTGATGTCCTTGCATCAAAGCGACCATCGAATTATAACTCGGTTGCGAAGTCAAGCCAGACATCGCCCCCAACGCCACATCAATTACATCTACGCCCGCTTCGATGGCTTTGAGGTAGGTTGCCGACTGAATGCCCGCCGTATCGTGCGTATGCAAATGAATGGGCAAATCGACTGCTTTTTTGAGTTCGGTAATTAATAGCTCGGCGGAATACGGTTTTAGAAGTCCCGCCATATCCTTGATTGCCAAGATATTAGCTCCAGCATCTTCGATTTGGCGCGCCATATCCAAATAATATTGCAGGGTATATTTTGTGTTATTTGGGTCTCGGATTTCGCCCGTGTAGCCAATCGCCACTTCAGCCAGCGAATCGGTGCGTTCTCGAACGGCTTTGATGGCGGTTTTCATGGATTCGAGCCAATTCAGGGAATCAAAAATTCGGAAAATATCAATGCCGTTTTTGGCGGCTTCTTCGATAAATTTTTCGACCAAATTATCAGGATAAGCCGTATAACCCACTGCATTTGAGCCTCTTAGCAGCATTTGTAACAAAATATTGGGTACGGCTTGCCTAATTTTTCGCAGGCGTTCCCAAGGGCTTTCTTTCAAGAATCGCATCGCCACATCGAAAGTCGCACCGCCCCACACTTCCATCGAAAATGTATTGGGGTGATGTCGTGCAAAACTTTCGGCAACCTTGAGCATATCAATGGTTCGGACGCGAGTCGCCAAAAGGGATTGATGTCCATCCCGAAATGTGGTATCGGTGTATTGGATGGCGGTTTGATTTTTGAGCCATTCGACAAATTTTGCCCGTCCGAGCGTGGTTAATTGATGTTTTGTGCCTTCGGGATAGGGTTCAAATCGGTTATAATCAGGTACGTAAGGTGTTCGGAACTCCTTTTTTTCATCAACAAATTTTACGTCAGGATTTCCATTAACAATAATTTCGCCCAAATACCGCAGGGCTTTGGTGGCGCGGTCTTGACTATCAGAAACTGTCAGTAAATTTGGGTTTTCGTCAATAAATTTAACCGTTGCCTTGCCTTTAATGAAGGTTTCGTGCGAAATAACGTTCAATAAAAACCCAATATTTGTATTTACGCCTCGGACCCGAAATTCTCGTAAAGAACGATGTAATCGTTCGGCGGCACCTCGAAGCGTGCGTCCTTTTGCCGAAACTTTGACCAAAAGCGAATCAAAAAAAGGCGAAATCCGCATTCCTTCATAACAACTCCCCGCATCGAGCCGAATCCCAAAACCGCCACCGCTCCGATAAGCAATAATCGTTCCATAATCAGGCTTGAAACCATCCGCAGGGTTTTCGGTCGTTACACGGCACTGAATCGCAAAACCATTAGCTTTTACGTCCGCTTGCGAGCGCAAATAAATGCCTTTGTCATGGAGCGGTTTGCCTTGAGCAATCAGGATTTGTGTCCGAACAATATCTACGCCCGTAATCTCTTCGGTAATCGTATGCTCGACTTGCACGCGCGGATTGACCTCAATAAAATAAATATTATTTTCGGCATCGACCAAAAATTCTACCGTGCCGACATTATTATAATTGACATGACGCGTGATTTTGAGCGCATAGTCATAGATTTTATCTTTGGTTTCTTGAGGCAAAAAACTGGGCGCCACCTCGACTACCTTCTGAAAACGCCGTTGTACCGAACAATCTCGCTCAAATAAATGCACCAAATTCCCGTAATTATCGCCCATAATTTGTACTTCGATGTGTTTGGGATTGTCGATGTATTTTTCCATAAACATCGTATCATCACCGAAGGCATTGGCTGCCTCTTTTTTGGCTTCATGGAACGCATTTTCGAGTTGTTTTTCGTCCCGCACAACCCGCATTCCACGTCCGCCACCGCCAGCCGCCGCCTTGAGCATAATCGGATACCCAATGCGATGGGCTTCTTTTTTGGCAATTTCCGAAGAGGTTAAATCTTCCGTATTATCCTGAATAACAGGCACTTGTGCTTCGATAGCAATCATTTTGGCAGCCACTTTATCGCCCAATTTTGCCATGACTTCGGGGCGAGGTCCCACGAAAATAATTCCCTCTTCGGCGCATCTTCTGGCGAGATTCACATTTTCGGACAAAAATCCATAACCCGGATGAATCAGGGTTGCGCCTTTGCGTTTGGCCAGGTCGATAATTTCTTCGATGTCCAGATACGGTTTGAGCGGGTCATCTTCCGCCCCAATTTGGTAGGCTTCGTCAGCTTTGTAACGATGCAAGGAAAAGCGGTCTTCGTAAGTAAAAATGGCAACAGTCGGGATGTTCAGTTCGGAGGCTGCCCGCAAAATTCGGATGGCAATTTCGCCTCGATTAGCCACCAACAGTTTATGATTTGTTTCAGACATAATATATAGGTGTTTTTTTAGACTTTCAAATGATTTGTGGTGTTTGTTTTTCTGATAACAGGTCGGAAATAATAGGGCAAAATTCTAAACTTTACAACTTTTGGGCGGGATTTTGAGCAAAAAATAACGAATATTCCAAGCAGAAAACCCATCATTTTAGTTGTCAGTACTGAACCATGTGCCTATCATCAAGAGGAATTTGCGGAGAATGGGAAGCAAAAATCAAAAAGGCAAAAAAATAATAATAGTATTATTATAATATAAAATTGTATTTTATAAATAAGTTTTAATTTTTTTTCAAAAAAAAATACCCCCAAATGAGGCTTCAAACCTTACATCAAATCACAAAATTATCTCGTTTTTGACCAAAACTTGTCAAAACAACTATTTTCGTATAATGTGTAAAAAAGACATTTTTAAAATAGGTATTTTACCAGTTCTGATTTTTTGGGATTTGAATTTATGCAGATTTTGTATTTTTTCTTACGTAAATCCGAAATCAAGTGGTGTGTTGTTCACAATTTGTTCATCTGTTTGAGGCATAACCTCTGGGCTTGTATCTCGTTTATCACAACCGAAAGCACAATTCAAATGTAAAGGCTTTCAAATTTTGGAGTCATCCAACAGGTTTTATTGTTTAACCTAAAAATGTAAGAGCTATGTACAAATTCAAAATGTTTATTGTGAGTGTATTTTTTTCGTTGGCGTTGATGGTTTCCGTTTTCGCAGGCGTGGATGAGGATGACATTACGGTCATGCCCGTTCATAATACCTCCAAGTTTTATGTTTCTTTTGCTGACGATGTGGAGGCACAGGACGTACTTATCAAAATCCGAAGAGAAGACGGTTCATTAATTTATACCGATATTTTGGTTACGGATAAGGTTACGAAAGTGTACGACATGAGCGAATACGGCAAGGGCGTGTATCAGGTTGATATTGAAGGTATGGATTTTACCATTACCAAAAAGGTCGAATTGGGCAAAAAATCAGGCTTTGATGCCAAAATTGTGCAAGAAAATGACCATATCGAGCTGATTTATCTGAGCCGAGATGCGGATTTGGATATTTATCTCAAGGATGATAGCGGTAATGTGCTGTACCATGGTGATGGAAAATTCGGAAAATATCAACAGGCTTTTGATATTTCGCACTTGCCGAAAGGGAATTATTCCTTGAAAGTAACGAATGGCGAACAGGTCTTTGAAGAATTTTTTGAAGTCAAACACTAAATTTTATCATTCAAGCACTGATAAAACCGATAAGGTCTGATGACTTTATCGGTTTTTTTTATGCCAAAATATAAATTGACGTAAGTTTTGACCGAATTTTAAACAAATTTGTGTGCGTTGATTCGTTCACGACAATCCCAAAATTCGTACCTTTGTGCGCCAAAAAAATTGATTTTCAAGTGATTATCCTATAAGATATTTAAGAACCCTAAACTCGTATTTTCTTGAAAAATTTAGTTCGCTTTACATTCGTATTTTTATTCATAACTATCTTATTATCAAGTTCTTGTACTTCCAAAGTCGAAACCTACGGCTACGATTTGCAACGCTGGAAAACTGATAAATTAGGCTGTCAAGGTTTCCGAAAAAGTACGGTCGGCGATTTTGCCAAAGCCATCAAACCCCAACTCGAAGGCTATTCCGAAAAGGAAATCGTTGCCAACTTAGGACAGCCCGACTTTCGGGAATTATACAACCGAAGCCAGAAATTTTATTATTACCAACTCGACAAAGGCGAGCAGTGCCAGTCCGAAAAATTCAACAAAAAAGCCATGTATCTCCAAATCCGAATCAATGCGCTCAATTACGTTTCGGGGTCGGTCATTATCAAACCCTAAATCGCATTTTATCATAAATTTTGTATTTTTAGGGCTAAAAAACAAACAAAATCATTACGCATCACCTTAAAAAAGTACAAATTTTGAAACTTGCAGTAACCGATATTGGCTCGAATGCGATTCGCTTTCATGTGGCGAGATATACCCAATATGAAAACCAAATTTACATCAAACGACTTGAGCATATTCGTTTCCCATTACGGCTGGGCAAAGATGTTTTTTCCAAAGGCGAAATTAGCCGAAAAAGCGAAGACCGCTTCCTGAAATTGATGCAAACTTTTTGTCTGCTGATTGACCTTTATGAGGTCGAGGATTATATGGTTTGTGCCACCTCCGCAATGCGAGAAGCCTCTAACGGTCAGGAACTTGCGGACAAAGTGCAAATGCTTTTTGGCTTGACGATTGATATTATTTCGGGCGATAAAGAAGCCGAAATTTTGTCCCGTTCCATTGTCCCATATTTGGATGAGAATAATTATCTACACATTGACGTAGGTGGCGGAAGTACCGAACTCAATTTGTATGTCAATTATCAAAAAATTGCTTCAAAATCGTTCCAAATCGGAGGCGTTCGGAATCTGGATGGCAAAAATTCTAAGGTCTTTTTTGACATCAAAAACTGGATAAAAGCCAATACGCAATCTTTGAAAAATACAATTACTGCCGTTGGCACGGGCGGTAATATTACTAAAATTTTTGAACTCGCTCAAACACCCGCAGGTAAGCCCCTGCCATTGCATGATGCCGAACGCATCCGCACCGAACTTTTGCGCTATACGCCCAAAGAACGGGAACGATTGTACAGCCTTAATAAAGACCGCGCCGATGTCATTATTCCAGCCAGCCAAATTTATTTTAATATTATGCGGTATGCCGAAATTGACCAGATTTTAGTGCCTGATGTCGGGCTAAAAGATGGGATGTTACAAATACTTTACGAACGTCAAAATCCATAAAATATAACCAAAGGGGGCGTTTTTTTGAATGATTTTTGGACAAAAAAACAACACTTTGACCAATCGCCCCCCAAAGTACGGCATTTTAGCAAAACAATCCGTATTTTTGGCTCTTAACCGAACCCACATCACGGCAAGGCATCCAAAAACTTCATTATCTTAGAAAAATACAATTTTAGTCCCATGAGCGAAAAAAAAATATCCAAACGAAAAGATACGGTTTTTAGTGAATTTGGCTTGCCCATCATTGCTGGCTGGCTGGCAGTGATTTTATTGGCAATTACGACCATTCGCTCCGCCATTTTGCTCTCCGATTATTTTGTCTATATGCAATTTATTGCGTTGGTTTTATTGTCAGTTACTTTCCTACTTTTCTTCTTCGGATTGCGCCGAAAATACGAAGATTTATGGGATAGTACCAACCGAGTGAACTCGGCAAATGAACAAGCCGAAGCCTTCCGAGAACAACAACAAGAAACCGAAGCACTTCTTAATAAACAAGCACAAGTTACGCTCCGTGCCGAAGCCGAAAATACCGAACAATCATTGCAAGATATTGCAAATGAGGTCATTAAAGAATTTGCGCTTTCGGGTATTAGCATCTGGATTCCCTCCGAAAATACGGAAGGATACGAACCAATTTTTATGTATCGAAAGCATGAAGGCGTATTACAAAAACATTTTTTGCGTCCGTTTTTTGCATCCGAAATACAACGCATGGAGTTTCCTACTTTGCTGACTGACCCAATAAAAACCCTGACCGAAAAGCATTTGCGTCCGCAGGGAATTGTACAAGAAACCGTCATCCCGATTCGGTTAGCCAATAATCAACAAGCCTTGTGTTGCTTTGAAAATCGGACGGCAAAATTTCGCTCTTTTTCCGAAAAAAATGCGCTCTCGGCTGTCGCTTCGATGCTGGCTTTATCTTTGCGTTTACGTTATTCTGATTTACTTCTAAACTCATTTTTGTACAAAAATAAATTTATCAGCCATGCCATCCGAAAAAATTTGGCGGGCATGGCACTTTTTCGCCTCGAAGAACCCATCTCGATACATGACGATTATCTGAAAATCACCAAGAAATTAAAAACCGGACAAATTCCGACAGTATTAGAAGAGTACAGCCACGGACTTCTGACTTTTACTGATGTCCCCGAAGCTCAAAACTTGAGCGCATCAGAACGATGGTTTTCTGCCTTAAATTACGATACGATTTTCCCTGAATTTGCCGAACGAGGGTTTGGCAAATTGACCCAAGAAATTGAAATCGGAAACGCCGAAAATACCAAGTTTTTTCAGGTCTTTTTGGCGGGAATTATCGAAAACCAAAAACTGGTCGGGTGGTGGCATTTGCAAACTGACCATACTGCACTCAAAACTGAACTTTTACAAAAACGTACCGATTCAGGGTTATTTGAAAAGTTATATTTTAGTTTATTACATTTAATACCTGAACGCTACCCTTCCGAAGGACAAAAACAAAACGTTTTGAAGAAAATTTTGCCCGAACTTTGCCATTATTTTGGCTTCAAAAAGGCTGGAATTTGGCAGGTAAATACCAAGCAAAATGTATTGGAATCTACTTTGGTTTTTGATACTAAAAAAGCTCGTTTTGTGGATGATTTACAAATTGAAATTGACCCATTTTTGCATTTAAATTATTTGAATCAAGTCTTCATGTTTGACGAGCAAGAAGCCGAAAATTTTGCGAATTTTGCACACGATTATCGCCAAAAAAATGATATTCAATCTTTAATTGTTTTGCCAATTCGACACAATAAAATTACACAAGAAATTGTACTTTTGGAAGATAGCCAACATCAAAAATTTGACCAACAGCACTTGGAATTATTCCAAAAAACGGCACATTTAATCAGCATTTATGCCACATTTATTGATAATCGGAATGCACTGACCGATTGGAAAACTGAAGGAAAATCGTATCGAGGATTATTAAAAAATACGGATTATGCCATCGCCAAATTTTCGTTGGATGTGCCTATCAGCCTCAAAACCGAACCCGAAAAACAGTTCAAAGCCATTCGGGAATTAGCATTGCTTACTGAGTGCAATGCGGAGATGAAAAATCAATTAAAAATCACGGAAATTCCAAGCGGCTTTTCATTCGGAAAATTAATTGGAAATCAATCAGAAATAAAACAAAACTTACTGTTTTTCAATATTTTAAATGCTCCTTTTCGTTATACAGATACGGAAAGTTCAGCCCTGAATTCGGATGGAAAAGAACAGCGTTTTTTGGAAAGTTATATTGCCATTATTGAAGGCGATTTCATCACAGGAATTTGGATTTTGCAACGCGAGGTTACTCGTTTGACTCGTGATGAAGCCAGCATCTTACGAAGCGAAAAACAATACCGCACCCTAACAAAATTTCAGCGAGATGCCGTTGGAATTTTAAATTCAAAAGGTTTTTTTGTGTATGTCAATCCGAGATTTACCGAAATTTTTGAACTAAAATTTTCGGAAGTAAAAGCCAAAAAAATTACTGATTTTATTTATCCTGATGACGAAAATAGGTTCAATTTAATTTTACAAAAAATTAAACAAAATCCAGAAACCTCACAAACTATTGAGACACAATTTTTGAATCAATCGGGAATGTGGCGCAACGTAGAATTATTTTTGAGCAACGAATCAAACGATACCATAGTTTTGAGTTTACGGGACATTAGCCAACAACGCAAAACAGAAACTACATCAGGCTTGCGGGCGGAACGATTACGGAAAATTTTTGATGCCAATGCCGACCCTATTTTTATCATAAATCCGAAAGGCAGAATTATTTTTGCCAACCAAGAAGCCCACAGCACAACAGGACGACCGCTTCATGAAATATCCTCACATTGGACAGACTTTATTCATGATGCCGACCAAAGTAAAGCCAGTAAACTTCTTGAAAAAGTACAACTTTCGATTGCGCCAGTAAGTGAATTTGTACGTTTCCGAAATGATCACTTTGGCGCATGGCGAAATGTCCGAATTTATGCCCAAAATTATGTCAAAGACCCTGCACTCAAGGGTATTTTGGTACAACTGACGGATTTGCAAGATTATCGCCTCGAAAATCGAAATTTGGTACATAAATTGAACCGCCGAAATCATCTCTTAGAAACCGTCCGAGAAGGTATTGCGGTGCTGGATTCGGAAGGCAATTTTCGGTACGCTAATCGGGCATTTGCCCAAATTTTAGGCGTAGATTTGGGCGAGCAACTCATCAAACAAAAAGCCAATTTCAAGGATTTTTTGCCTGCCGAAAGCCAAGAAATTGCCAAAAAATTTGAGGAAATTTTGCGTAAAAGTGAACTGAATTTTTCGGAAGGTTTTTATCTTCAAAAATCTGAATCCGAACAGATTTGGGTCGAAGGATTTATGGTCAATTTACTTCGGAACGAACACGTTTCTGGCATCATTTTCGGAATCTGGGAAAATACAAATCAAAAGCATCACCTTGATTATCTGATAGATACCGAAGAAAGTTTGCACTTATTTCTGAAAAATTCGGCACAAATTTCGGCATTTACCGACCTGAAAGGACGCATTTATTCGAGTGCTGGATTTGACCAATTATTCGGAAAACCCGAATCCGAACATCAGGTTTTTGACTCCAAATTTTATCCCGAATCCGAACAATATTTTATTGATGAATCATTCCGAAGGGTAGGCGAAGATGGTTTGAGTTTTCAAAAAATATTGAAACGAAAAAATAATGCCGACACGCATGGCGATTATTTACATATTCTTAGAAAAGTACAAAATTCGGAAACCGGAAAAAATATCGTATTGGCTGATTTTTTGGATAAAACCGAACTCATTGCACGGGAAGCCGATTTGCGATTTCACAAACAAATTTTGGAAGACGAACGCCTCGATAAAAAACAAATCATTGCCCAACATCAAAAAACGGTGGCGCAACTTCAGCTTGAAAAAGAGCAAAGTTTACAACAATTACTCGATAAAAAAAACACCGAATTAGAAACCTTAAATTCTGAAAAACAAGTAGTTATTCAGAATTTGCAAAAAAATATACAACTACTTTCTCTCAAATTATCCGCCACAGAAAAGCCCGCTTTGTTGGGCAGAACGCTCGCAAATATTGCATCGGTTTTACAAAAGCCTATTCTTGAAATTCGGGCAAATTTGCCCGAACTCAGACGAATGCTGGAGGAATTTCGGGAAATTTCGGATAAATACACCGAAATCAACCCCGAAATTGACCTAAAAGCCAAACTTAAAGAAATCCAATTATTGAAAGATATTGCTGATTTTGAAAACTTGAATCAACAAACCGATGGATTACTTGCTAAACAAGCCACTTTGACCGAAAACTTGGTACAGATTTCGGATAATTTGATGCTATTTTCTAAGTTGCAAGGCATTTATCAGGACAAATTAAATCTTAATAAACTGATTAACAATATCTTACAACTAATGTCTGATAGTTTTGGCACGCAAATCGAAATCGTCAAGAAATACGCTGAGCGCGCCGAAATTGCAGGTTATGAAGACCAAATCGGGCAACTTTTGATTTGTCTTCTGAACAATGCCAGAGAAGCCATACCAGAACACGGCTATATTTTTATTGATACATGGAACACGCCTAATGCCATTGGTATCTCTCTGAAAGACACGGGGTTAGGAATGAATACCGCCACACAAAAGCAAATTTTTGAACGATTTTTTACGACCAAAAATCCTGATGACCATTCGGGAACAGGGCTGTATTTGGCGCAAGAAATTGCCCAAAATCACGGCGCAACCTTA
The DNA here is from genome assembly GCA_964577275.1 of uncultured Cytophagales bacterium. Taxonomy (GTDB): domain Bacteria; phylum Bacteroidota; class Bacteroidia; order Cytophagales; family Thermoflexibacteraceae; genus UBA2561. The sequence goes on from CAZNYR010000037.1 coordinate 36,751, forward strand.
GAAGTGGAAAGCGAGCAAGGTAAAGGCACAAAAATTACGGTTATTTTCCCTAAAGAAATCTAAATCTTATTGATTATCAGTTGGTTATTTGTTTTCAGACGCAAATTAAGATACAAATAGCCGAAAATTAGTAGTATTTAGTATCAAGTATTAAGACGATATAATTATTTGAAAATCAACAAGTTACATTTAAACTAAAATACAAACTAAATTTGCATCGGTA
>CAZNYR010000038.1:0-36594 GCA_964577275.1 uncultured Cytophagales bacterium
ATAACATTGCAGTTAATTCGGATTTCATTGGAAGTATTCAGGATGGAACAGGAAATATTAGCATTAATTCAGGTACGATTGGAAATTCTTTAACATTTACTGGCGCACCCGATGGCTCAGAAACATTTATTGACGCTACGGGCGTGTTGCAAAGCAGTGATAAACGCCTCAAAAATACCATCACGAACATCGACAGCGCATTGACTAAAATCAATCAGGTGAATGGTATTACCTATTACTGGAACTCGGATGCGGAAAAAACAAAACGTCAATACGGTGTGATTGCCCAAGAAATTAAGGAATTATTCCCCGAACTTGTCCGAACAGATGAACGAGGTTATCTACAAGTCAATTACATTGGTTTGATTCCCGTTTTGATGGAAGCGATTAAATCGCAACAAAAAATGATTCAGGATTTGCAACAACAAAATCAGCAACTCAAAGCAAAAGCCTCTGAAAATGAAGAGATTAAGGCGCAACTCAATGTCGTGGAACAGCAAATGCAAATGCAACAAAAACAACTCGATTTGTTGATGAAAGTGATGCAAATGCAATCCCAAAATAATTCAAATGTTCCCGCAGAGGACAAAAAGTAAACGATAAAAACCAACAAAAATCATGATGAAAAAGGGATTTATCTTATGGACTTTGTGGCTTTGCGGAACTCAATTAATAGCCCAAGAAATTCACTCGCCCGTACTCATTTCGGGTGGAGGTTACGATGAACAAGCATCCATGAGCTTGGATTGGACATTCGGAGAAGTTTTTGCCGATTACGAAGAATCTGGACAGATTTCCCTCACGCAAGGGTATTATCATGCGTCTTGTATCAATCTCGAATTTTCGCTGGAAACGATGAATAATAGTTGTTTTCAGAGCGAAGATGGCTTAATTATCGTTAATTCCGAAAATTTACTTCGGCTCGAATATCGTTTGATGGAATTGAATTTTGTGCAAACGGGTACGCAGGCAATGTTTACCGATTTGCCCGCAGGAGAATACACCGTAAGAATCTCAGACTTAGATAGTTGCACGGTTACAGCACAAAAAGTTGTCATTGACGAACCCGATGACTTTTCGGTCGATGTCATCGAAACACAATATCGTATTCGGGTCGGAGAAACAGTTGATTTAGAGGCGATTGGCGCAAATTCGTACCGATGGATAACCACAACCGATACACTTACATTGGCACAAACTCAAATATTTACGGCAAGTCCTACACAAACCACGACTTATCGCGTGATTGGACAAGTCGGGGAATGTTCCAAAATGGCTGATATTCAGGTTGATGTGATGGATTTTACGCAAGTTAAGCCGCACATTTTAATCTCGCCCAATCGTGATGGACTCAACGATACATGGATGATTGAAAATATTGATTTATTTCCTGATGCCGAAATTATTGTCGTCAATCGTTGGCAACAAGAAGTATTCCGAACCACCAATTATCAAAACGATTGGGATGGACGATTTGAAGGAAAAACCCTTCCACAAGGCACATATTATTACGTCATTACTTTGGCTGGTACAGATAATGTACTCAAGGGAGATATAAATTTGATAGAATAATGAACAAACAACAACAACAACGGTTCGGATGGTTTTTAATTTTTGGTCTAATTTCCATCCAACACGCTCATACTCAGGATATTTCATTGTATAATCACTTTTACGTGGATAAAACTTTTTACAATGCATCTTATGCGGGCGAATATCTAAATCCTGTAATTCACATGACTTATCGCCAACAGTGGGCAGGCATTTCGGGTGCGCCCGAAACCATGATGGTGGCAGGAAATTATGCCCTTCCAGATAATAATTTAGCCTTTGCAGGCAGAATTTTCCGAGATAAAACGGGGATTTTCATGCGTTACGGCATGAAATTCACGGGAGCATACGGCGTGTCAATGAGCAAATTATCCAAGCTTAATTTTGGAATGTCCATGGGATTCCTACGAAACTCCATTGACTGGGAGCGCATCAACGAACAGGAAGATGAAATCATAAACGACCCTACATTGTATAATGTAGATAATAGTTTTGGATTGGATGGCGACTTTGGCATGAATTATAGCATCAAGAACAAAAAAGAAGATATGCTCATTGATTTTGGCTTTGCTTTGCCCCAAATGTTTAATCGAAACCTAAAACAAGAAAGTTCGGCATTTCGCTATATTAGCCATTCGATTGTTTCGACTTCTATCGAAAAATATTTCGGAAATAATATTTTCGCTGATGCAACGGCTTTGTATCGCATTGGTTCGGTTACGGGCGGTCAGCTTGATGTCGCCAGTCGAGTCGGAATGTTTTTCGGAAATTCCTCATCGGCTTGGCTATCATATCTTTATCGCATGGATAATGGAAGCACCTTCGGGGCTGGACTGACTTGGCAGAAAGTCGGATTTAGTTTTACTTATGATATGGCGGCTGGCACAATCGGACAATATTCGGGTGGTTCATACGAACTGCACATGACCTATTTTTTTGGAAATAATAATCCAAAAGTCCCCACGCGGTTGGATATTGACTTGGGAAATTCCGAAAAAGAAGAGGAAAATTCTGATAAAACCGAAGAAAATACCGAAGAGGAATCCGAAAATGCCGAAGAAAATCCTGACGAAAATACCGAAGAGGAATCCGAAAATTCGGAAACCGAAGAAAATCCTGACGAAAATTCTGAAAAAAAATCCGAAGAACCGACCGCCGAAGAATCCACCTCAAAATACGAGGCGGGAACTTACGAAGCACTTGCCGATTCTTTAAACAAACTCGAAAAAGGAGGACTTTTTGTCCTAAAAAATACAAAATACGAATCTGGTTCTTCCGATTTGAAACCTTCTTCTTTTCCGCAACTTGATATGTTGGCGACTTATCTCAAAAATAATCCCAATCTAATCGTTGAAATTGGCGGACACACCGATAACGAAGGTTCTGACCGAAGTAATATGACGTTATCAGCAAAACGTGCCAAAGAAGTTGCCATGTATTTGGTCAAAAAAGGCGTTACACAAGACCAAATTGTAAGTAAAGGTTATGGCGCAAGTGAACCAATTACGGGCAATGACGATGACGAAGACCAAGAAATTAACCGCCGTACCGAACTGAAAGTCTTGGAAAAATAAATACTTGATTTTCAAGGATTTAATAGACCGTATCACGATAAATTTTGCTGATGATTTGAGAAAAAGGGAATTTTGTATTTTTGCAGTCATTCAATTTTTCAAAATTATGCAAATTTTAGAGCAAAATTTGATTCGGATTAATGAATCAAACTTATCGGTTTTATTAGAAAAAGAACAATTTGAAAACCAAATCGAAAAATTGATTCAGGTAAATCAAAATGGGAGTATTCCATTGATAGATTTAGAGAATATTTCGGTGATTATATCGAAAAGATTATAGACTTTGAAACTTATATCGAACATACTATACTTCATCACGATGCAGGAATTGCATTTTGGGAAAATATTTTGTTTTCAAGGCAAAAAAATACCCGTGAAATTTCATTAATTCAAACTGGCGAAAAATATCGAAATATTGCCGTGATGGTAAAAAATATTGAATCAGGAAAATTTGAAGCGAATGACGATTTAAAAGTAGAAATATTAGACAACCTAGACAACGGAAATTATGTTAAGACCTTTGAATTACTTCAAGAGCATGTTGATTTGTTTAGTTCTTCTCACAAAAGGACTTTATTCCGATTAAGATACGATTTTATTATAGGAAAAACAGGATTTGAATTTAACGATAGGTTACGGCTCTTTACACAATCAATTTTTAAGGAAGAAAAATTATTTGGATAACCACAAATCATGTCTTCTCCATCCCAAAAATTAATCTACTATGAATTTTCAGTTAAAAGTGAAGCGAAGAAGCACAAAAATCGTTTCTTTGGGTGTCGGGAGTTGGGCTATCTTTTTATTTCTGAAAAAAATATGAAAAGATTGTATAAACGCTACAAAATTTTTACCTTTGCACCTCTAAAATTGTGAAGCACGAAAAACGTATTCTATAAATGCCTACTATTCAACAATTAGTGCGGAATGGACGAAAAAAGCTGACTTCAAAGTCAAAGTCGCCTGCTTTGGACTCATGCCCGCAAAGACGAGGAGTTTGTACTCGCGTTTATACCACGACTCCTAAAAAACCAAACTCGGCAATGCGAAAGGTTGCGCGAGTGCGTTTGACCAACGGAAAAGAAGTAAATGCTTATATTCCTGGCGAAGGTCATAATTTGATGGAACACTCTATCGTTCTGATTCGGGGCGGTCGAGTGAAAGATTTACCCGGTGTGCGTTATCATATCGTTCGGGGTGCCTTGGATACTGCTGGCGTAGCAGGTCGGACACAAAGACGCTCTAAGTACGGTGCGAAACGACCTAAAGCAGAATCTAAATAATTTATTTTCAGAAATCAAAGTCTAAGCTGACTTCTAATTAGTTTTAAAATAATGAGAAAAGCGAAACCTAAGAAACGTCAACTTCTGCCCGACCCAAAGTACAATGATGTACTCGTTACTCGGTTCGTAAACAACCTGATGAAAGACGGCAAGAAGCAAAAAGCGTATAATATTTTTTATCAGGCTTGTGAACTTGTCGAAACCCGACTGGGGAAAGATGGAGAACCAATAAGTGGCGTAGATGTTTGGAAACGAGCATTAAATAACATTATGCCCGCCGTTGAGGTACGAAGCCGACGAGTAGGAGGTGCTACTTTCCAGGTGCCTTCCGAGGTGCGTCCTGACCGTAAAATTTCTGTGGGAATCAAATGGATGATTAAATACGCGCGATTGCGAAATGAAAAAACCATGACCGAGCGATTGGCAGGAGAAATCATTGCCGCATCCAAAAATGAAGGCGCAGCCGTCAAGAAAAAAGACGATACGCACCGCATGGCAGACGCAAATAAAGCATTTTCACATTTTAGATTCTAATTAAAAGTGGCAAAAGATTTAAATTTCTTACGCAATATCGGCATCATGGCACACATTGATGCGGGTAAAACGACGACAACCGAACGTATCCTTTATTATACGGGATTGTCGCACAAAATTGGTGAAGTGCATGATGGGGCGGCTACCATGGACTGGATGGAACAAGAGCAAGAACGAGGTATTACTATTACTTCGGCTGCCACTACGACCATCTGGAAATATCCAACCACACAAGGTCAGCCCACAGATGAAACCAAAGATTATCAAGTCAATATTATTGATACTCCCGGACACGTAGATTTTACCGTAGAGGTAGAACGTTCATTGCGAGTCTTGGATGGTGCAGTTGCCTTGTTTTGTGCTGTTTCTGGTGTTGAACCACAATCGGAAACGGTTTGGCGACAAGCCGATAAATATGGCGTGCCTCGCATCTGTTTTGTGAATAAAATGGACAGAGCTGGAGCTGATTTCTTCAAAGCCGTAAACGAAATTAAAGAAAAGTTGAAAGCCAATCCTGTACCTTTGCAAATTCCAATCGGTGCGGAAGAAGGCTTCAGAGGTGTTGTTGATTTGGTTACTAACAAAGCCATCGTCTGGAACGAAGAGGACAAAGGAATGAGTTACGAAGTAATTGATATTCCTGAAGAGTTGAAAGATGACGTAGAAGAATGGCGCGGTAAGTTAATCGAGGAAGTGGCTTTGGTCGATGAGGAATTGTTCATGAAATATGACGAAGACCCCGAATCAATTACCGAAGAAGAAATGAAAGCGGCAATCCGTAAGGCAGTAATTGCGATGAATATGTCGCCTGTGATGTGTGGGTCTGCCTTCAAAAATAAAGGCGTTCAGGCTGTTTTGGATGCCGTAGTAGCTTATTTGCCTTCGCCGTTGGATACCCCAGCCATCGAAGGTAAAAATCCCGAAAATGACCAAATAGAAACACGAGAAGCCACGATAGATGCTCCTTTTGCGGCACTTGCCTTCAAAATTGCTACTGACCCATTTGTAGGGCGATTGTGTTTTATGCGGGTGTATTCTGGCAAATTGGACAAAGGTTCTTACGTTTACAATATGCGAACAGGCAAAAAAGAACGTATTTCTCGATTAATGCAAATGCACTCCAATAAGCAAAATCCGATTGAAGCAGTTGAAGCAGGCGATATTTGTGCGGGTGTGGGCTTCAAAGACATCAAAACAGGCGATACTTTGGTAGAACAAGGCAAGCCAATCGTTTTAGAGTCAATGGATTTCCCTGAACCAGTGATTGGCTATGCTATCGAGCCTAAAAAACAGGCGGATGTCGATAAGTTGGGCATGGCAATTTCTAAACTCGTTGAGGAAGACCCTACATTGCACGTAGAAACCAACCAAGAAACAGGTCAGACGATTCTGCGAGGTATGGGCGAGCTTCATCTTGAAATTATTATGGATAGATTGAAGCGTGAATTTAAGGTCGATGTCAATCAAGGTGCGCCGCAAGTAGCTTATAAAGAGCATTTTACGAGCGGTGTCGAACACAAAGAAGTCTATAAAAAGCAATCTGGTGGACGAGGTAAATTTGCGGATATTCTCTTTGAAATGTCGCCACGAGATGACCACGAAGCAGGCGAAGAACCAAAACAAGGTTTACAGTTTGTCAATGAAATTGTCGGAGGGGTGATTCCGAAAGAATTTATCCCTGCTATCCAAAAAGGTTTTGAACAAGCGATGTCTAATGGTGTGTTGGCGGGTTTCCCTGTCGATTCCATGAAAATTCGATTGTATCATGGTTCATTCCACGATGTGGATTCAGATTCCTTGTCATTTGAATTGGCAGCGCGCATGGGTTTCAAGACTGCAGGAAAAAAATGTAATCCTCGTATCTTAGAACCTGTCATGAATGTAGAGGTGGTTAGCCCTGACGAATTTACAGGTCCCGTAACAGGTGATTTGAACAAACGACGAGGCATCATGCAAGGCATGGACTCCAAAGCTGGCGCACAAGTCATCAAAGCACAAGTTCCGCTTTCTGAATTGTTTGGTTATGTAACCGATTTACGAACCATCTCCTCAGGACGAGCTTCGGCTTCCTTGACATTCTCGCATTATGCCGAAGTGCCTCATAACTTGGCTGAAAAAATTATTGAAGAAACCAAAGGTTAATTCATCATGAAGTAATGATTTAATTTAATTTTAGTTTATCGTTTAGTTTGAATGTAGTTTAATTTTAATGTAATTTGTTGGTTTTCAAATGATTACATTGTCTTCATACGAAATACTCATGTACTTAGAATCGGGAAAAATTCAAGAATACACTCTAAAACCCGATTCTTGATGTTATACGTTCTCGATTCTTAGATATTTATCAATTATGACTCAAAAAATCAGAATAAAACTTAAATCATACGACCATAACTTGATTGACAAATCAGCGGAAAAAATCGTCAAAGCGGTGAAAGCCACAAATGCTGTCGTCAGTGGTCCGATTCCTTTGCCAACAGACAAGGAAAAATTTACCGTATTGCGGTCGCCACACGTAAACAAGGAATCGCGCGAGCAATTCCAATTATGTACCTACAAACGACTGGTCGATATTTATTCAACAAGCACCAAAACCATTGATGCCTTGATGAAATTAGAATTGCCAAGCGGTGTGGATGTGCAAATCAAAGTATGATTTTTTTGCCAAATTTTTGCCAAAGGCTTTCGGAAACGAAAGCCTTTTTTGTTATGAAATAACTCTGATAATTTATGCAGATTCAGATAAAATCAGTATATTGCATCAAACCCAATCATGTGGCGGATGGCAAAATATAAGTATGAAGCTGAATATGAATTTGATACTTCTGTCAAAATTATCTATCCTTATTTGATGCCTCAAGGACTCAAAAAATGGTTAGCCGAAGAAGTTATCGAAAATCAAGCAGACAACACCTTTACCATCATCTGGGACGATGAACCGCATTGCGCCCGATTGATGCACAAACGAATCAATAAATCGTTGCGTTATTTATTTTTGGGTGCAGACCATAATACGATGGATAAGCCCGAAAATATAGAAGAAGCAAATTATTTGGATTTTCAACTGAATCGGAACGAAATGACCGAAACTATTTTTTTGCAAGTAACCGATTATTCGGATATGAACAACGAGGACGAACTCCGAGAAGTATGGGAAAGTCTGATTTATAATTTGCGCGAGAGCCTCAAAAATCGAAGTAAAATCACCTAACTATCAAAAAATAGCATACTTTCAGCCCTTGATAAAACCCAATAATATAAAAATCTATTATTTTTTAACCTTTTTGCTCGTTTTATGACAGAACAAATTGACCTTCGTTATCTCCATGAGGTTGCCGATGGAAATCAGCAAGTTATCCTCAAACTTTTGAGTGTCTTACAGAAAAACTTGCAGGAAATTCCGCCTCTCATGCGTTCCCAACTCCAATCCCATGACCTTGAGTTGCTTCGCAAGACGGCGCACAAACTCAAATCTTCGACCGCTTCGATAGGCGTAACCCAGTTTACAGAAATACTCAAAGCTATCGAAATCAGTGCCGAACAGCACGAAACCACAGAAAAAATGACCGATTATGTCCGACAAGTCGAAATCTATGCCGAGCATATCGAAGAACAGATTACCAACAAAATTATTGAAATCAAATTAGCTTAATTCATATTCGCTACATACTAAGTAGTATGAAGTAGAAAGTATTGAAATGATGTAATTGTTTGAAAATCAATAAATTATATTCAAATCAAACGATAAACTACATTTGAATCATTGCTTATCTGCTATTTTCATACGTTAGTCATTTTTGCCCCATAAAATTTCCAAAAATTTTTCGTGATTTCTTCACTTGGTATTACACGTATCAAAAACATGACATATGTCATTTTATTCAAATTAGCTTTTTCATATCATGCGACATTTTACATCAAACTATCAAATGAGAATGAAAAGACTATCCATTATCGTCTTGTTTTTGCTTGCATTTATGATGACAACGCACGCACAGGAGGATGACAAACACACGTACAAGCCTCTGAAAGTCAATCTTAATGAAGATGGCTCCAAATACATTCGCTTTATTGTTTGGCATCAGCTCTGGCTCTCCGGCAGTAATCAGACTGAGGGCTTGAACATGAGTATTAGACGCTCTCGTTTTTTGGCTTTCGCACAGGTATCGCCACGTTTTTTGATTCTGACGCACTTTGGGCTGAATAGTTTGGGCGCAAACCAAATTACCGCCAACCCCAACACTCAAACGGCAAACAATCAAAGTATGCTTTTTTTGCATGATGCGTGGGGTGAATTTGCGGTGATTCCCACAAAATTTCATGTCGGAACGGGCTTGCATTATTGGAACGGAATTTCTCGATTGAGCAATCAAAGTACGCTCAATATGATGACCTTAGATAATCCGGGTTCGGGGGCGGCAGATGCACGACTTTTTCCGTGGTCAAGCATTACCACAACCGACCAATTCGCGCGACATTTGGGCATTTATGCCAAAGGAACATTAGGCAAGTTCTCGTATCGTGTGGCGGCTAATAACGCCCGTGCTAATGCAGGCGCACTCAATACCGAAACCTATACCTACCAAGTGGCTGGCTCAGGCAATGACTGGCTTTATACAGGCTATTTTAATTATAATCTGCTGGAGGGCGAAAGTGATAAACTGCCTTATTTTGTAGGTACTTATCTCGGAAAAAAGAAAGTTTTGGCGATTGGAGCTGGGTTTTTGTACCATCCCGATGCTTTGGCACGGGGTTTAAGTTTGGATGACCCTAATTTAGAACGTGCCGCTACCACCAAAATTGGGGCGGATATTTTTTATGATGCGCCCGTAGGTGATGGCGCAATTAGTGCTTTAGCCGCTTTTTATAACTATAATTATGGAGGCGAAAAAACCGAAGGTGCGCGTCCGGGCGGTGGTTTAGTGCCGGGTTCAGGGTCGATTTTTCATACCCAAATTGGTTATCTTTTGCCTGCAAATCTAAAAGGAACACGCTTGATGCCTTATGTCAGTTTTTCTAATCAAGCCTTGAGCCATACGCCCAACTCAACTATGGATATGAGTTTGGGACTTAATTGGTTTATTAATGGGCATTCTGCCAAAATTACGGCAGAGTACAGCACAGGCAAAACAGGATTGCAGGGCGCAGAAACTAATAATATTTTTAGATTGCAAACGCATATTTTCTTATAAAATAGCGGTCTTAATGCCATATTTTGGGAAAATAGTACATCAATCTTATCGAGTAATTGTATATTTACTTCCCAAGAAAACACCTCAATTTTTAGTACAAACTTAAACTTAAAATAGGATTATGGAAAATCTGGAAAAATACTGGAAAAAAAATATTCAGTATGTATTGAGTTTATTAGCCGTTTGGTTTATCGCCTCTTACGGCTGTGGTATTCTGCTTGTGAATCAACTCAATACCATCAAAATTGGTGGTTTTAAACTCGGATTTTGGTTCGCTCAACAGGGTGCGATTTATATTTTTGTAGTGCTGATTTTTATTTATGTTTGGTTAATGAACAAACTGGATAAGGATTTTAATGTCGATGAAAAATAATTTACCAATGACCTTTAAAAATTAATAAAAACCATGAGTGTATTAGTTTGGACATATATTATAGTCGGTGTTACGTTTGCGATGTACATCGGCATTGCGATTTGGGCGCGCGCAGGTTCGACCAAAGAATTTTATGTAGCGGGCGGTGGCGTACATCCGTTTGCTAATGGCGCAGCAACCGCAGCCGACTGGATGTCAGCCGCTTCTTTTATTTCGATGGCAGGGATTATTTCCTTTCAGGGTTATGATGGCTCGGTATATTTGATGGGCTGGACAGGCGGATATGTGTTGCTGGCATTACTTTTAGCTCCGTATTTGCGAAAGTTCGGAAAGTTTACCGTACCTGATTTCGTGGGCGAACGTTATTATTCCAAAGCTGCTCGTTTGGTAGCGGTCGTTTGTGCGCTTTTCGTATCATTTACTTACGTGGCGGGTCAAATGCGAGGCGTGGGCGTGGTTTTTTCCCGATTTTTGGAAGTTTCCGTAAATTATGGCGTATTGATTGGGATGGCTATCGTATTTTTTTATGCCGTACTTGGCGGTATGAAAGGCATTACTTATACGCAAGTAGCGCAATATTGCGTCTTGATTTTTGCTTTTATGGTGCCTGCGATTTTTATTTCGATTCAGATGACAGGAAATCCGATTCCGCAACTGGGTTTCGGGGGAAGTCTTGCAGACGGAACGCCCCTTCTGGATAAATTGGATGGTTTGCATGAAGAATTAGGATTTTCAACCTATACCGATGGAAGCAAATCCATGATGGATGTCTTTTTCATTACGGCGGCACTGATGGTCGGAACGGCGGGTTTGCCTCATGTCATTGTCCGATTTTTTACTGTACCAAGCGTCAAGGCTGCCCGAATTTCAGGCGGTTATGCCTTAGTTTTGATTGCCATTTTATATACGACTGCGCCTGCGGTAGCGGTTTTCGCACGGACAAATCTCATCCAAACCGTGAGTAATCAGCCTTATAGCGCAATGCCCGAATGGTTTTCTAAGTGGGAAAGAACAGGCTTGATTACATTTGAGGATAAAAATAATGACGGTATTATTCAGTATTATAACGACAAAAACGAAGCCTACGCCACCAAAGTTTCCGAAGCTGGCTTGAAAGGCAACGAACTGACCATTGACCGTGATATTATGGTTTTGGCAAATCCCGAAATTGCCAATTTACCCAACTGGGTCATCGCTTTGGTGGCGGCTGGCGGGTTGGCGGCGGCACTTTCGACAGCGGCTGGACTTTTATTGGTGATTTCAACTTCGATTTCGCATGATTTATTGAAAGAAGTTTTCATGCCCGAAATCTCGGAAAAAGGCGAATTAAGGGCTGCCCGAATTGCGGCGGTTGTTGCCATTTCGATTGCAGGTTATTTCGGAATTAATCCTCCCGGATTTGTGGCGCAAGTCGTGGCTTTTGCCTTCGGATTGGCTGCCGCTTCTTTTTTTCCTGTGATTGTCATGGGGATTTTTTCCAAACGAGTCAATAAAGAAGGCGCAATTTCGGGCATGGTCGTAGGTTTGATATTTACCATTGGCTATATCGTCTGGTTCAAATTCATTTCCCCCGAATCCAATAATCCAGATAGCTGGTTATTAGGCATTTCGCCCGAAGGAATCGGTACGTTAGGGATGTTATTGAACTTTGCCGTAACTTTTGCGGTATCTGCCATAACGCCCGCTCCGCCCGAAAAAGTACAAAATCTGGTCGAGAGTATTCGTTTCCCTCGTGGCGCAGGCGAAGGACACGCTCATTAGTCGATGCCAAAAAAGTATGTTTTGAATGAATATCAAAAAAAGACAATAAAGGATTTCTTAATTCTTTGTTGTCTTTTTTTATGACTTTTATAACTACAATTATCTGTAAATCAATCCATTAAGAATAAATTTTTCGGGTTCACCCGCATTTGGGTCATACAAAAAACCATTCAGCAAAATATACTTTACCTCCTGTCCTTTATAAATCACAAAACTTGGGTTCTCGCCCAGATTTACGAATTGAGGTTCATCGGCATCATTTATGACAATATGGCAGGGAAAAGGCGAAAAATCAGGAATTTCAATGTTATTTTTTGAAGGTAATTCGATATAATTTTGTGGCGTTTTAGGTTTAATTCGCAAACGAACTGCTGTATAACCATTGAGAAGTAACGACTTGAAATTCAGTTCTTTCATGGCTTCGATGGACTCATATTCACGCCGAAATACTTTCCCAAATTCAGCCCGCAATCCCGTACAATCAATATCATCGTGTCCTTGATACATATATAATTCGCCCACCTCCTGAATCGAGCCACGATAATAAAAATGACGATTCTGGTTGTATTGAATCTCGTCCCGATTGAGCGTGATGTCAGTCGTGATGTCGGTATCAAAAAGTGTGTACGTAAGTTTCTTGAGTCGAATATCTTTCAAAACCGAACGGTTACTGGGGATATTTTTGTAGGTAGAAACAGAAAATTTTTCGTAATTTTTTCGAGCAATGGATATAAAAGCACCCATCAAGGCTGCAAAATTCATTTTTCGGACAAATTGTCGTTCAAAATCATTGGGATATGCGCCCGACTCAATCAGAATCGTAGCCGTTCCCCACTTTTGGATATTATCTCCGAAAGCTCTGGGATTATAGCCATCATAATATCGACCGATATGTTCTGGGATATATTCGGATAAAATTCCGTATAATTCGGCGATGAGTTGCATGGCATTTTGTCGAGTTTGATTAACGGCTCTTGCGCCATTGAAAGGCGGTGCCAAGAATGACATCGTGGCAGGATTATTATTTTTGGTGGCGTGGTGTCTGCCTTGGTCATGCAAATTAAAACCCCAATCAGCATTCAAGCTATCACGGATATGCTTCAGAAGTTGCGATTCGGGGCTGGCTAACTGCCGTGCATCCCGATTCAAATCAATTCCTGTGGCGTTGTGTCGGCTAAATCGCTCCGCACCATCAGGATTGAGCATTGGGATAAAATACAGACTGGTACTTTCTAATATTTCGGTTTTTAGTGCATCAAATTCGTTCGATTGACCAAAAAAATTGAACATATCAAAAATTGCGCCCGTGGCGGTAGGCTCATTTCCGTGCATTTGCGACCATAAAAAAACGCTGGTTTTTCCTTTTCCGATGCGGACTAAATGAATCGGACGATTTTCGATAGATTTTCCGATTTGTTTCACCTCGAATCCGTATTCTTTTTCAGCTTTTTGCAGAAGTACCTGAATATCACCGTGTTTGAATCTACGGTCTTGAAGTGAATCTTCGCGATAAGTTTCGTAATTTTGAAGTAAGATTCGGACAATTTCTTTCACATTCTTAGATTTTAGGTCGGTTTGAGCCTTGATTTTTGGGATAAAAATGACACAAATACAAATGAATCCCAATGTTTTGATAAAAATATTTGAAGTCATCATGGTCAGTAGTTTATAAAATAGGAGATAACCCTCGATATTAATTTTCATGCATCTGAAATCAAAAATTACTTTTTGATACAAAAAAAACCTACTTTTTCCGAAAAAGCAGGTTTTACTATTTTTCCAAAGCAGGAATCATTTTAGCGTTTAAAGCCTAAAACTGCGCCCCCACAAAAACTATGCGAATCTTTGAAGGAAAAACGTAAATAATAAATTCCGGTGGCTTTACAAACGTAAGTCCAGCCCGTGTAAAATTTGCCGTTATTGTGGCTTGTGGCTAACTGTTCTCGTTTGGAGTTGAACAAAGTCGCAATTACGCCTGTGGCTTCTCCGTCTTTGCTCTGCAAGATGACCTTATATTTAGTATCCTTACTGAAAACGCACGTGTATTCGATGTCTTTTCGGGTGCCGCCCTTTCCATCCACCTTAAAACTTTTGATGAAAGTAAAGCCATCGGTTAATTTTTTGAGTGCCATATTGCTGTAAAGCTCGGAATCACAGTCCTGAGCGGAGACAGAATGCACCAATCCTGCCATTAAAAAAATCAGTACGAAAGCCAAAAAATGTTTCATTACAAAGCGGATTTTTGAGATTGTAAATTTTTGTGAAATATGTAAGACCCGAAGGCTCAAAATTGCGTTCGGGTCTTGTCTAACGTCTTGATTTATTGAGGTTTACTTGATAATTTTATTTCGGATAGACTTCAGAAGACTGGCAATGCTTTCGAGGTCTTTGTCATCAATTTCGACCTGACTTTTACTGCCTTGCTCAATAATCAGTTCACCATCCTTTTCGACCATAATGGGTTCGCCTCTGGTAATTGTAATCTTGACACGAGCATAAATTTTCGCCAACTCTTTCAAATCTTTAATCAAACTACTAAAATTGGGCTTGGTCTTATAAATATCCAAGACTAATAAAATTTGCTCTAACGCTACTTTTTGCTCTCCGATTTTTTCCCGTAGTTGGTCATTTTGTGTTTTGTCATAAACCAATGTACTTAAATAAAGAGCCTCAACCCATCCTCCCGCAAGAATCAAAATACTCAGATTTTCTCGGCGTTGGTCTTGAAGGTGTGTGTTGATTTTTTCAAAATTTTGTTGGGTCATCTGAAGCAAAGAATCCAAATCATTACTATTTTGGGCTAATTGCTTGATGGTATTGTAATCGAAAAACTGTCCGATATTTAAGTTATCCGCCAATTTTTTGACCGAATTTAGGTAATCAATCACATCTTGATTTTTTCCGTACAGATTGGCATACCCCAAATCTGTTCCATAGACACCCAGATTCAAGGCTTGCTTAAAACTGGTGTTGTAATTGGTAACGAAGGTGTGGTCGCTTAGGTCAGCTCGATTATATTCGGTGCCGATTTCTTTAATCAAAAGGGAGATTTCTAACGGCGAAGGAATCGATTGTAGAATATCGATAATAATTTCTCCCGAAATCGGGGTCGCTACGGCTTCACTACCCGCATTCGCATCGTTTTCGGAGTTGCGTTCCTCTGGCTTATCACCATCACAACCAATCAAAAAAATAAAAGCAAAAACTACGACATATAGCTTCTTCATAACAGAATCATTTATGGAGTATTGATAAATTTTTTACAGGCAATACAATTAATAAGTAAATGTAAAAAATAAAGATTGAAATAAAAAACACGAATAAACAAAAAAGGTTCTTGGAAAATTCACAAGCTACCTCCGCCTTCTAAGCATAAATATTGTGCCGAAAGATGTTTTTAGAACATAATTAGAACACAAATAAAGCAAAATTCAACCCTATAAATAACTTTGGTACGCTAAATTTATTGAAAAAAAATCGTTAAAAAATCATTTTCAGTTCAGAAATTTATTCGCTTCGCCTCACGATACCGATTTTTATACATACTTTCTTGATATCCCAATTCGTCTAAACTATTGATTCTCTGACTTTTGTCAAGTAGTTAAAGCGACATACTTTAGGCTAAAGTTGTTTCATAGAATTATTTATCCTAACATAATTTCACCCCCGATTCGTATTGTTTTTTTTGTTAAATGGTTTTCTCATAAATTATTTTTGAAATTTCTTCAAGATGTTTCCCTTTATCAATCTAACACAAATTCAGGAAAAATGGGAAGTTATAGAAAAACCAAATCCGTAGTCAATTCACAAATTGAATAAATGTAAGTTTTAGTTTAATTTGATGTTATTTTTATGGTTTTTTAAAGAATAAAGCATCATTTTTAGGCTTACTTACGTTATGGTATTAAAACTAAAACACAAATTCGATTATGGAAACAGGATGTTTATTTAAAACTATGCTTTTGATTTTGAGCTTTTTAGCCTTGCCGCTTTTGATTTTTGGGCAATCGCTCCAGATGTCGCCTGACCACAACAGCTCGCCCAAAAATGAAGCGTTCAGAACGTTTATCGGAAAATTCCCCACAGGCGGATTGCCCTACGAAATTTCGGTTTCTGATTTGCAAAATATACCAGAAACCTCTGATAATCAAGAAATTGAGTATCAATACAGCCAAGTTTACCCTACAATGACATCTGCGATGTATTCTCGAAGTGGTGGACAAACAACGTATTATTTTGACCGAAAACTTCTCGAAACCGAGCGATATATTTTAGTTTCGGTCGAACAACGGCAATGGCGACAGGCAGGAAACGAATATGCCGTCGTCGTTTTTGATAAAAAAGGGAATTTATTGGATGAGCGAAATCTTGCGGGAGTATATTACGACCAAATTCAGACGTACCAAATCAATGAAAAAGGTGAATTTACGGTGAATATTTACGAAAAAATCAGAAATGAACAGCAAACTTACAAATGGAACTCGTATGATAAACTCAAGAAAAGTAAAACATTTTACCTAAAAATTACAACAGACGGGCAGTTTGAATACTTTACTCCAGAAAGTGTTACAGGCAGCATAAAAAATTAAAAATTTACTTTTTTTATGAAATTAATACATCTCCGAAATTCGTGGTTTAAATGGATTTCGGCTTGTGTCATTCTTGGATTTTCGCTCCTACTGATTCGGACTATTTTACCTTATTTCTCCATGCGTCCTGACGTAGGTTTTCTGAAAGTTAAATATCAAGTCTTACCTTTATGGCATTGGCGATATGCGTTTTATATCCATATTTTTAGTTCAATTCCCGTAATTTTGGGCGGTATTTTACAGTTTTGGATTGGATTTATGAAGCGTTTTCCTTCAATTCATCGAAAAATTGGGCAAGTCTATGTTTTTTTAATTCTTTTCGTATCTGCGCCTTCGGGTTTGTGGATGGCTTTTTATGCTGAAGGTGGTTTTTGGGGACAATTCGGATTAAGCATGACGGCAATTTTGTGGTTCATTTTCACGGCTTTAGCATGGAAATATGCCTTGAAAAAGCAATTCAAAAAACACGCTGATTTTATGATTCGGAGCTATGCCATGACGCTCTCGGCAATTATTTTTCGGATGGGAACATTCGTTGCAGTAGCTTGGCTACCGATGATTCATCCAGATGTGTCTTACGCTTGGATAACATGGTTAAGTTGGATTCCTAATTTGATGATTGCAGAAATCTTGATTCAAAAATATATTTTTTCTTTTTAAAACCATAAAAAAGTACATGATATACTATATAACAAATCATATTAAAATTAATGTTAATATTCGCTTTTATGATTCATAAAATACTCAAAATAGTAATCAAGTTTATGGTATGTTTTTCTTCAGAATAATAAATTTTTCGCCAGATGAAGAGTCTTCAATTTTTTCCAAAATATATGGATGAAGCAACAAACTAATTTTTTTATGCTTAGAAAAAATCAGAAAGTCCATCTTTTTTTCATGCACAAATCGTACTTCTAACTCTTCTTGTTTCAGATTTTTGGGTTGTGATTTTGCAAACTGATAAAACGGTAAACTTTCAATATGTTGATGTCGTTTCATCCATTTCCAATCATAAATTTCTACATCGTGCATCGAAACGGTATAAATCCCATTTTTCATCATCAATAAATAATCGCCTAAACGCATCATGTGCGGACTTAATTTAAAAAGGGCTTTCTCATAAGTTACTGAATCAATGTAAGATGCGCCCCGATTGAGATTGTGTTTAAATACGAAATCTCGGACTTTTAGTAAATAATCATCACTATATATATAACCTTGTTGGAAAGATTTTTCACTTCCTTTATTATAATAAAAACGTTGTTTTTCCACCAAAAAGTACATATTATATCCTATCACTAAAATTAAAATTATATGGTAATATTTGAATTTATAATTCTGATTTTCAAACTGTTGTATCAGATAATAAATAACGATGATGCTTAAAAAAGGTAAGGTAGGCATCATAAAAGCCTGAATCATATCTTTCATGTGGAAAAATAAAATCCAAGAAATCAGTCCTGTAATACTAATGCTAAAAAATATAAAAATTAACAAAATATCTTTCCGTAATTGTGTCAGTAATTTTTTACCCTGAAATAATAATACTACCCCGAAAGGAAGATATAAAATGCCTATTTGAAGCCAAATTCCAATAAATAAGTTGATTTTTGGGCGAATATCCGATGCTGAATACAAAAAGATCGTAGATAAGGTTCGACTTGGACTAATAGCAGCATCTTTTTGAGCGAATAAGATATTAAATAAACCAATAAAAATAGCTGTAAAAAGTAGTGAAATTAATAATTTATAGTTTGATTTCTGCCGAGAAATTAGAAACAAACTCCAAACTCCTAAACCACCAAAAACCGCAGGCAATGCCGTGATACTCAATATTGGGACGCATAATAAAATAAAAAATCCTTCCACATATTTTTGGCGTTGATACTGCAACATAAATGCCATAAAACAGAAAAAATAAATCGCCGTTTTTTTGGAAATATGACCCAACAAACTGACCCGAATGTATTGTAAATATTGTAATTTATCATGCTGATTATAAATTTCAAAAAATACACTTTCAACAAACAACAAAAAAAATACAATGATAAGATGATAAAATTGTATTTTTCTATGATATTCAATCCATGATAAAATACCAATGAAGCAAGCATACGCCAATACTAATTGCGTAACCAAAATGTAAGTGGACATATTTAGCAATCCAAAAGTATTGGTTATCAGATTATTAAGCCAAAGTTCAAAGAAATGATACAAAGAAATTGAGGTGTTTTGATTACCCGAAATCCAGTGTTCGTAACAAAACAAATTTTCCTCTCCCGTAATGGACAAAAAAGCAGAGATTTTGCTATAAAAAAGCGTATCAGGAAACGGCATTGCATACGGAAACCCATGTAGTTTAAGATAAAAACTGCCTTCCCAAGCAAAAAGCAAAAATGCACCTAATGAACTAATTAATATAAATTTATAATCGTAATACTTTAATAAATATTTAGAAAATGAATATGAAATAGTATTTTTTTGATAAATTAAATAAATAGTGGCTATTAATAACAATCCAATTAAGAGTGTTTTTCCCATCGTAAAAATACAAGCATAAATCGTGGTGATTGCTAACATTCCAACAAATAAATTCTGAAAATGTGTATAAAATGCTTGTTCAGTTTCTGAAACAAAAAAGCTACGAATAAATAAACCTAATATATCAAATACATATATTATAATTATTAAATAAATAAAATATTGCATTTTTTGAGATTTTATAAGTTATTGAAAAATTTCTTTTCGGAAAATAATAAATTTTTCGCCAGATGAAGCATCTTCAATCTTCTTCAAAATATACGACCCAAACAAAGGATTCAAAGGTGCATTTTGCGATAAAATTAAAAACTCCATACGATACTTTTTGATAAATTCAAGTTGTAATTCTTGAATCGTTTTTTTTGTATTATTTTGAGATTTCACAAAATTATAAAAAGGTAAATTTTTTAAATGATGCTTTCGTACCGAGCGAATTGTTTCCAGATTCAAATCGTGTAATGAAACAGTATAAATTTCATTTTCCATCATGAATAAGTAATCACCTAAACGCATCATGTGTGGGGCAAACTTAAAAAATGATTTATCATAGATTTTCGCATCAATGTAAGATACACCTCGTTTAAGATTATATTTTTTGATTAATTTTTCAATTTTAATAAGATAGTTATCGCTATAAATATACCCATTATGAAATGACAAAAATGAACCTTTGTTGTAATGCCATTTTTGTTTGTAAAAAGCATGCTGCAAATTAT
Source organism: uncultured Cytophagales bacterium (assembly GCA_964577275.1). Taxonomy (GTDB): domain Bacteria; phylum Bacteroidota; class Bacteroidia; order Cytophagales; family Thermoflexibacteraceae; genus UBA2561. Next base: position 20,112 of record CAZNYR010000038.1, read on the forward strand.
AGCTTAAAAAAATAATTAGAAATAAATGTAATATCAGCGGTTTATAATTCTGAAGTACAAGTTTTTGTATAAAAAAAGCCATTAAAATTACATTTAAAAAACTAAGTGTTGTGAGATAAAATAACTGATGTGTGTCTTCGATACGAAATAATAAAATCCAAGTGGTCAAGCCCGAAATTCCTACTGCGAAAAATAGTATAATAATTTGATAATCAGACTTTAAGAGAGCAATTAAATTTTTAAATCTGAGCATGAAAATCAATAGAAATGGTAGATATAAAATTCCAATTTGTATCCAAATACCAATAAAAAGATTAATTTTGGGTCGAATATCCTCCATTTTTAGTAAAAGAATACCAGATAAAGTACTTTGAGGATTTACGCTCGCTTCTTGTTGTCCGAAAATGGCATAAAAACCCCCAATAAATCCTGCCGTAAGTGCAGTCAGTATCAAAATATGTTTAGCATCTTTCTGATTATCAGTCATGAATAAGGTAAATCCCCAAATGAATAAGCCGCCAACCACAGCTGGAAAAGCCGTAATGGTCATTAATGGTAAACACAATAAAATAATACTTGCTTCAATATATTTTCTATGTTGATAATTTAAGATAAACCCTACAAAACAGATGTAATAAATTGCCGTTTTTTTAGTCAAATGTCCAAGTAAACTGATACGAATATCTTTTAAATATTGTAGTTTTTCGTATTGATTATACATCTCAAAAAAAACGCTTTCGATAAATAATAATCCGAGAACCAATAAAATATCTGTGTATCGAACAGGACGGTATTTTTCGATAAATCCTAACACACCGACCCATACTAAATAGGTCAAAAAAACCTGCGTAATCAGTCCATAAGTCGGTGCATTTAACAAATGAAAAGTATTGGAAATCAGATTATTAAGCCATAATTCAAAAAAATGATACAACGAAATTCCTGCTTCCGTTTTGCCCGAAATAAAGTATTCGTAATTATAAATGTTTTCTTGTCCGGTAAGGGATAAAAAAGTCGAAATTTTACTGTAAAAAATCGTATCATTAAACGGTAGAGCAAACGGAAAACCTTTCATTTTCAGGAAAAAAAAGGCTTCCCATCCGAATAAAATACATACGCCAAGAAAAGCTATGACTTGATTTTTTAGATGTAAGTTTCTGGCTAATTTAAAATTAATTTTAAATCGTTTCCTTTTATACCACAAAACGTAGATTCCGAGTAGAAAAAAGCCAATACATATTGTTTTACCTATTGTAGAAATGACAGCATAACTTGAGGTCAGGAAAATGACGGCTACGAATAGCTGGTGAAAGTGATCGATAAAAAAAGTATCGGAAGTCATTGATTTTGAGGAGAATAGCCCTCTCAAAAATGCTCCAATATGTTGCAAAATGATGATGCTGATAAGCAAACTACTGAAATAAATAATGGCAGTCATAACTTAAAACTTAGGCTTGTGTTGGTCAAGGATACAAACATTTCTTGACAAAAAACGCATTTTTTTTGGGATAAAACGAAGATATTTTCTTTTTATCTCACATATCTTATAAAGTTAAAATTGCCTTGTTTTTTTAAATCATTAGCATTATTTATTTTGAAATATGACCAAATAATTTATGATATAAACCGTGTAAGATATTACACTTCTAAAGGGACTTCCATTAATAAAATTTTGGAATCGGTATCTGCTTTGATATGTATGGCATTCGTATCCCAGATACCAAATCCATCCCTTCTTTCGAGTTTTTGCTCCTGAATTTGGGTTTCGCCCTCTAAAATAAAGGCATATACGCCATTTTTTGAAGGGTTTTTGAGGGTATAGCTCAGGGTTTTATTGGCATTCAGATTTGAGAGATAAAACCAAGCATCTTGATGAATCCATACGCCCTCATCATCGGGATTTGGAGAAAGAATTTGGTATAATTGATTTTCTAACTTGCTGTTATCCAAGGTAATTTGGTCATATCGAGGTGTAACATTTTGCTGATTTGGGATGACCCAAATCTGTAAAAGTTTGACTATGGCATCAGAATTTTTATTTTTTTCGCTATGAAAAATCCCCGTTCCTGCACTCATAACCTGTACATCGCCCTGCCGAATGACCGCCACGTTGCCCATGCTGTCTTGGTGTTCTAAATCGCCCTCCAAGGGGATAGAAATAATTTCCATATTGTCGTGTGGATGCCGTCCGAATCCTGCGCCGCCAGCGATTTGGTCATCGTTTAGTACACGCAATACCCCAAAATTCATTCGTTTGGGATTGTAATAATTAGCAAAACTAAAGGAATGATAAGCGTCCAACCAGCCGTGATTGGCGTGTCCTCGTGTGTTGGCTTTGTGCAATATTGTTTTCATGATTTTTTATTTGTGAATTTGGATGTAATGTAGTGATTATCAAATTATTTTGATATTTCATCTCGAATTGTACTCCAAAAAACTTGTTTTTACGTGAAATGTTTTGCGTTATGTTTTTTACACAAATTCAATTTTGAGAAGGAACGCAAAAAGACATAATATGAAAAATGACATTCCTCAAAAAGATATATTTTTGAAGTTGGGTTTTTTGGGGCAGTCATTCAGAAACCTTAAATAATTGATTATCAAATATTTAATATGATGAGAAAAAAGCAATTTGATTTAAGCGATATTTTTGTCGATGCTCGTTTGCAGGGCGTACATTTGGCATCTTTCCAAAAACGAGTGGTGGCTTTTGCCTTAGACTGGGGTATTATTATGTTGGCAAGCCGTTTTAGTTGGTTTTGGTTTTTAGTGGCTGTGGCATGGCTATTTTTTCGTAACCAACTGAATATGAGGTGGCAACAATCTAAAAAGGGCATTCACGAAAGCATTACCGAATTTGATATGCGACTGCAATTCTCCGAAATTGACCCAAAAATTCGACAAAAGTTTATCAGCTATACCAAAATTTATATCTATGCCATGATGTCATTATTTGTATTGACTTCGATAGGTGTATTTTTTGGGCTGATAATTGGGGCATTTTATGTAGATGAGTGGGGCATTATTCGGCACATGACCAAAGAAGAAAGTTTCTTTCTCCAACCCGTGCAAGGTTTAGCTAATTTATTTGATTTTTTGGAAGGTGCGATTGGTGCTATTTTATATTTTTCGCTTTTTACGTGGCGATGGCAAGGGCAAACGCCGGGCAAACGGCTGATGGGCATACGCATCATTAAATTGAACGGACAACGCATCAAAATTTGGAATGCCTTTGAACGAGTTTCGGGCTATGTTTCGTCTGCATCTTTATTTTTGACTGGTTTTTTTCAATATTTTTGGGATAAAAATCACCAAACTACGCATGATAAGATTTGTGAAACTATCGTCATTGATGCGGATTCGTTACCCGAAAATCTGGAAATATCCACGCTAATAAATACCGATAGAAAGCATGACTAACGTACAAGCATTTTCAGTTCTAATCCCTTGATTTAGAGCTATTTGCATGAGTTCTGGATTTTCTGTACCTGGATTAAAAATCAATCTTTTAGGGTTTATTTTCAAAATATAATCGTACCATCCCGCCTGATTTTTGGGCGAAATATACAGCGTTATCGTATCAATGTCGGTAAGTTCAGGGCGGTCTGTCTGAATTGGGATTTGTGCCACCGTTCCCGTCCGAATACCGACATTGACCACGTCATGTCCTGCGGCTAAAAGGCGATAAACAGCCGTATAAGCCGTCCGATTTGGGTTTGGAGTTGCACCCAAAACGAGTGTTTTTTTCGTGTTTTTCATCTTTTTTTTATTTGTGGACGTATCGTATTGTTCAAATAGATAAGAAAATCGGCAATTTCTGTCAAAGTCATGATTTTGCTATCAGGAACGGCATCCAGGGCAAAGGTCGGCATTGCCATAAACTGGGCATTATCAAGGCTTTGTATGATAGTTTTACCACCTCTCTGCCGAATTTTTGCCAAGCCTGTTGCGCCATCCCGATTGGCTCCTGTCAAAATAATTCCAGTCAAATTTTTGTTAAAAACTTCTGAAATTGAATTAAAAAATACATCAATCGAAGGACGCGCGTAATTGACTTTTTCATCAACCGTCAAGGCAAACGTTTTGTCTTTTTCAATCAATACGTGATAATTCGGCGGCGCAAAATAAATGGTAGCGTTCTGGAGGCGTTCTTTTTCCCGAATTTCTTGCACAGGAATTGGCGCAATTTCCATAAAATATTCAATATGAAATGAACCTTGATGGGGATGCAAATGCTGTATGACAATAATAGGTATCTGAAAATCAGGACTTAACCTCGAAAAAATTTCGGTTAAGGCTTGCATTCCACCAGCCGATACGCCGATGACAATAGCTTGATGAGGTAATAGTTCATGCACAAAACTTGGAATTTGGTCAGCACTACAATTTATTTTAAACGATAAATCCGATAATCCGTTTCGACCTCCTCAAAGGCATCTTCGACAGTCGAAAAATGTAGGCTTTCTTTCGTGCCTAAGCACAAAAATCCTTGTCTGACAAGTGATTGATGAAACAAATTCAAGACCCGATTTTGTAATACTTTATCAAAATAAATCATGACATTTCGGCACAGAATGACGTGCATTTCGCCAAAAACACCGTCCGAAGCCAAATTATGATTCGCAAACGTAATGTTTTTTTTTAAGGCATTATCCATAATGACCGAGTCGTAGCCGCCCGCATAATAATAGTCCGAAAACGCTTTTTTGCCCCCTGATTTTTGATAATTTCCCGTATAATATCGTACATTGTCCAAGCGATAAATGCCTTCTTTGGCAATTTCCAACGCATTTTCATTGAAATCGGTAGCAAAAATAATCGTGCGGTCATAGAGTCCCTCTTCCTGAAGCAAAATAGCAAAGGAATACACTTCCTCGCCCGTTGCACAACCAGCGTGCCAAATTTTAATAAATGGATAAGTTCTGAGGTAAGGGATAACCCGAAGCCGAAACGCCTGATAAAAAATAGGGTCTCGAAACATCTCGGTTACAGGAACGGAGAACTCGCTCAAGACTTCATGGAAAAAATTTTTATCATGTAATAAATTGGGAATCAGCTCACTAATATGATTTGTTTCGGTTTTATTGAGGCAATTACGGATACGGCGTACCAGAGAAGCCCGTGCATAATTACGGAAATCGTAGCCATATTTTCGGAAAATGGCTTCCAAAAGTAAGTCAATTTCGAGGGCTTCGGTAGTATCATCCATAGACTTCGATTTTTTCGGGAACAAACTCAAAATAAATTGAAACGAAAAATTACTTTTTGTTTACAGATACGCAATCTATTGATTTATAGCGCATTACTTTGCGTTTTAACTGTATGAAATAAGTTTCATTTCTAATTCCGAATCCGCAATAAAATCTTCGGCTTCGGCTAAGTTATCCTCGTCATCCTCGGGATAGTACCAATTTACGGTAACTTTTCCACCTGCCAAATCGAAATCTTTCAATAAAAACAAAATATCCAGAATCCCTTTTGAGGAACTGGTATTAAAATACGTGAGTTTAAAATTGAACGTAATGGGCTTTTTAGTTTCGGTGTACTTTTTGAGCCAATTAGTTAATTTATCATAAAATTCCCATGTGTTTTCGAGGTAAGATTCTCCCTCTAATCGGCAATTTCCCGTTTGAGCGTCAAAATCCACACTTGGAATGAAAAAAGTGCCGCTTTTCCCTTCAATCGTTAAACTTTCTAAGGTTTCGTTTGCCATTTTATTGGTTTATTTTTTGACTTTGACAGATAATGAAAAAAGTGAAAATTTATCATTTAATTCGTCAGATACCACTTGGAGTGGATTTTCGGACGTAATCGCTACTTGAATCAAGCCAATGCCTGCGCCTCGACTTCGGTCGTTGGAAGGGCGGCTGCGCTGTTGGCGTTTATACTGGCGCAATCCCTCACGGTCAAGCGTATTAATCAATCGGCAATTATCTAATAGTTCATTCATATAAACACTTTCGACCCGATTGCCACACACAAAATGATAATATTGGTTATCCTGTGCAATCAGAATGCCTCCCACGCTATCCTCTCGATACCCAAAATTAACTTTTTCGGCAGAATAGAACAGAATATTCTGCGCTAATTCGATGAATATGGCGAAAATTTTACGGCAAATACGAGGATTATCCGCAAATTTAGTGCGAATATCCCGACTTACTTCTGACATAATAACGTCCGTAAGGGGTCCGTGATATGCAATAATCACACTTTTTGCCTTGGTTTGATTTATGAAAGTCGGTAAATCAAATGCCATATTCATCTGCAAGAATGATTGAAAATATCCACCAAACGCTGGGGCTTGGTTCTGGTAATTCCAGGATTTGAGCCACATTGACCCAAAAAACATATAGTAAACTTTATAAATTTATGGATTTAGCGTACACCAATTCCAGCATATTTTTGATTGAAAACTTAATAAATATCAAACGAAAATCACACCAAAGTATCATGTTATTTTTATTTTATCTGATTTTTCGGGAATTTTCGCAAAAACTTTTATCCAAAAATACAAACTTTTATCAGAATAATCACGCCATGTGCTTAATTTTTGTCCCAAATTCGGTGCAAATTTTTATTTTTAAATCTGACCAAATTTCCGAATTATGAGTCATTTTGGTATGACATTCCAATAATTTGGGGCGAGAACTCGACTCAAAAAATTCTGATAAATGCGCCAGAAAATCAACTTTATTTTGACACATTTGATACTGAATTTCAGATTCTTGGCACAAAAAATGAGCTTGTTTTTGGTGCGGAGTCGTAAAATATTTCTCCGAACCCTGAATCGCATTCGGACCCTGAATCATGTTAAAAATTCCGCCACCATGATTATTCAACAAAATAATCCGCAAATTCGGTGGCAAATCACGATTCCAAAACGCATTACGGTCATAAAAAAATGCTAAGTCCCCTGTAATCAATACGTTAAGTGATTCTGAAACCCATGCGTGTCCGACTGCCGTGCTGTTGCTGCCGTCAATGCCGCTCGTTCCTCGATTGGCATAAATTTCTATCTTTTCGAGCGCATCGGTTCGGTGCATGAAATTAAATATATTGGCATAGCGCACCGACATACTGTTTGCCAAATGCAAAATGGTTCGATTTGGCAATCGACGCATGACCTCAAAAATAATTTCTGCCTCCGAAAAATCGTAATTTTTGAAGTGATTTGGGAATAAATTTTCAAAATGCTGGTCAGCTTCCTGCCAAAGTCGGAAATACGTATCCCGCTCGGCACGAACTTGGTCTGAAGTTTGTTGAAAAAATATATTCTTGAAAAAATACAATTCTGATACGGGAATTATTCTTGTTAAACTTTTGAATGTATCTGCCACATCGCCACTTGGCTGGATATGCCAATGTTGTTTGGGGCGATACTGACGCAAAAATAATTTGACATTTTTTGAAATGATAGATTTACCAAAACTGATGACCAAATCGGGGTGTCCTAATCGGTTTTTAAAATCAGTATTTAATAATGTAAAATCTTGAAAATGAATACGTTGAGAAATAAAATGTGTATTAGAAATAATATCCGAAAGGATAGGAATTTTATACATATTGAGCAAGGCACAAAGTTCGGGATTTGGATAATCCTGCCCAGCAATGATAATAATTTTGGAGGCTTTTTGGATGGCTTGACGCAAATCTTGGATGGTACTTGGAGCTAAAATTTGTTCAAACTTTTCTTTTTTGATAAACTGAATGTCTTTTTTAAATACAATTTTGGTATCTTGAGTGGGATAAAATGGTTCTCGAATCGGGATATTTAGATGGACTGGCTTGGGCGGAAAGTCGATACAAGCATTAAGTGCCTCATTGACAAGACGTTCGGTGTGCCAAATTTTATCGGAATGCAAAAAATCGTCGGGCAACTGAAAAGATTTTCGGACGTGCTTGCCGTAGATTTCTCGTTGATGAATGGTTTGTCCATCTTGTTGGTCGAGCAATTCTGGCGGTCGGTCTGCCGTCAGTACCAAAAGTGGAATATTTTGATAAAAAGCCTCCGAAATTGCTGAAAAATAATTTATGCCAGCCGTTCCTGATGTGCAAACCAGCACGGCAGGTTTTCGGGTTTGTTGTGCAATGCCCATCGCCATAAATCCTGCGGAGCGTTCATCTATGATACTAAAACATTGAATATCAGGATGATGACTAAATCCATGCACCAAAGGCGCACACCGAGAACCAGGCGATAAAACCGCATGAGTGATGCCATGTCTGGCACAAATTTCGGCAATATCCCATAAGGGTTTTAGTGCGTAATGATTTATTGATTTCATATCAAATTTTTGTTAAAATTTATGAGTTTTTTTGACCTTACGGCGTAGGGCATGGTTTTTTTGGTAGTTTATCAAATTAAACATACGAGTTAATTTTTTGTTTTTGTAAAAAAATATTGAAAAAAATGCAACACTCCGTATTTTGGGGTGTCTTTAGGAAGACTTTTAAGGAACAAAAATCGGAAATCGAGTGGCGCAACTATCACAGAATCTGACATTTGCCAAGACATTTCGGCTCATACCGAAGGTCAGGAAAGAGCCTACGCTGGTCGAGCGGTGCTTAAAGGGCGATTCGAGGGCGCAATACGAATTGTACGAAAAATATGCGAAAGCCATGTATAATACGTGTTTGCGGATTGTCGGGCAGGCAGATGAGGCAGAGGATGTATTGCAGGATACTTTTGTAAAGGCGTTTAATAGTTTACATACTTACAACGCATCGGCGACCTTCGGCGCATGGCTCAAGCGTATTGCCATAAATACGGCTCTTAACCATATTAAACGTCAGAGAATCAGTTTATTACCAATAGAAGAATATGTCTTGGGGGATGTCATGATGGATGAATTTGTGGAGGATGAGGTCGAAATTGATTTGAAAATTGAACAAGTAAAACAAGCCTTGCAACAACTTCCAGATGGATACCGAACGGTATTTTCATTGTATCTGCTCGAAGGATATGACCATCACGAAATTGCTGAAATTCTGGAGATTTCGCCTTCGACTTCCAAATCGCAATACGCCAGAGCAAAACGCAAATTGCTTGAGCTACTTGAAGGCTCATATTAATTTGATAATCAATAAGTAACGCCCAAATTAAAGGGTCAATTTTATAAAATTATGAAAAATCGTTTGGAAAATTTTGTTCGGGATAATCAGCAGGCATTTGATGACCAAGAGCCGAGCAGCCAACTTTGGCACAAAATACAACAAGATTTGGCGCAAAATACGAATCCACCCGCCAGATTATCAAAAACTGTGCCGATAAGCAGAGTTTGGCAAGTAGCGGCGGGTTTTGCCGTTTTATTGCTGTTTTCGTTGTTTTTGCAACGGCAATTTTTACAGCCCAAATCGGTGGAAAATCTTGCCAAAATGCAAGCCGAAGAAATCTACGTTTTGAACCCAGAACTGGCTGAAACTGAACAGTTTTATGTGCAACAAATTCATCTTAAACGGCAGGAAATACGGCAATATAATTTTAAGGATAAGGAATTTGAACAAGACCTTCAAGCCTTAGAAAAATTATATGACAAACTCAAAGCCGATTTGATACAGAGCGGAAATAGCGAGCAGGTTTTGAGTGCCATGATTCAGAACTTGCAGTTGCGTGCCGAAATATTGAACCAACAAATCGAACTTTTAAAACAAATTCAGGAATTTCAAAACACAAATCAGAATGAAAAAGTTAGCAATATTTAATATCAGTATTTTGTTTTTGTTGGTCTTGATGCAGCCTATTTTCGCACAAGAAGAACTCAAGCGCACCATCTCCAAAAAGTACGTTGCCTCAGCGGATACACGCCTCGAACTCACGAATTTGCATGGAAATATGGACATCAATACGTGGGATAAAAATGAAATTACTGTCGATGTTACCATCATTGCACGAGGGCGAAAGGCGCAAGAATTTATGGATAAAATCACGATTGATCACGAACAAATAGGCAATGAAATTAGTTTTGAAACCAATATTGAGGGCATCCATATCACGGGACGAAACAATTTTGAGATTCATTATCAGGTCAATATGCCTCCAAAAAATACCTTAGAAGTTGCTAATAAATACGGCAATGTATTTTTGGATGATTTTCAGGGTAAATTGGAAATGGAAGTGCGCTACGGCAAACTGCGGGCGAATAAATTGAGCGGAGATACCGAAAAAGACATTCAGGTCGCTTATGGTGGGCTGGATATTGAAGAGCTGGAACATGGCGAATTGGAGATTTCGTATTCTAACGGCGAAATCGGGAAGGCAGGGAAAATTAATCTCGAAAATAAATATGGTGCCATGAAATTTGGGACGGTCAAAGAACTCGAACTCGAAATCAAATACGGCGGACTAAATATTGATGATGAAGCCGAAACCATCACAGGCGAAATGGCGTACTCCAAATTTTCGGTCGGTAAGTTACTCAAAACCATAGCGTTAGATGTCCGTTATGCGGGCGGTTTTGACATCAAGCAAGTGGCGCAAGGCTTCAAAGAAATCAACCTCGAAGGCAGTTATAGCACCTTCAATATCGAATTTGCCAATAATGCCGATTTTGACTTTCACATTACCACCCATTACGGCGGATTCAATAATTCGATTTCCGAACAACGTACTGATTTGCAAAAAGACATCAAAGAAGGACAAGCCTCTGAATATGAGGGCAAAGTAGGCAAGGGTGGGGGCATCGTTCGGATTGATACGCGTTATGGAAGTGTACGTTTCCGATAAATCAATAAAAATCTAATTATCTGACAAAAAGTAGTTGAAAATTTGATTTTTTGTAAAAAATGCGAAGAGGTATGATATTTTACCGATTCGCATTTTTATTTTTGTAAAAATTGAAAATAAAGTGTTTATGTACCAAAAATACAGTTTTAAAAACGATTATAGCGAGGGCGCACACCCCAAGATATTGGAGGCGATTACCCGCACGAATCTTGAGCAAACCGCAGGCTATGGCGAAGACAAATACAGCCTCGAAGCCTGTGCCTTGATTCGGGAGCAAATCCAAAAACCAGAAGCCGACATTCATTTTGTTTCGGGTGGAACGCAGGCAAATCTGACCGTAATCGCTTCATTTTTAAAGCCTTATGAATCCATTATCGCCGCTGATACGAGTCATATTTTTGTCCATGAAGCGGGCGCAATCGAAGCCACAGGACATAAAATTAATGCCGTACCGACCCAAAACGGGAAATTAACAACGGCAATGATTCAACAAGAATTGGATTTTCATGAGGATGAACACATGGTCAAACCTAAGGCTGTTTTTATTTCTAATTCAACCGAATTAGGCAGTATTTATTCCAAGCAAGAATTGACTGAATTATCTACTTTTTGCCGAAAAAATGACCTGTTTTTGTATCTGGATGGCGCACGGCTTGGCTCGGCATTGACTTCAAATCGTAACGACCTGACGCTGGCAGAAGTGGCTGATTTGGTGGATATTTTTTATATCGGAGGCACAAAACATGGTTTGCTGTTCGGAGAAGCCATTGTAATTACTCGTGCGGAGTTGAAAAGTCATTTTCGCTTTTATCTGAAGCAAAAAGGCGCATTATTAGCCAAAGGACGCATTTTGGGCATTCAATTTTTGACATTATTTCAGGAAAATTTATTCTTTGAAATAGGACGACACGCCAATCAAACGGCATCCGAATTGTCTATCGGACTAAAGAATCAGAATTATGATTTTTTGTCTGAACCGATGTCAAATCAAATTTTCCCCATTTTTTCTATCAAATTGGCTCAAAAATTACATCAAACGTATGGCTTTTATGATTGGAAAAAATTAGACAAAAATAACATTGCCGTGCGTTTGGTTACTTCGTGGGCAACACCACAAAAAGTCATTCATGAATTTTTGGTCGATATGATTTCTTTGAAAGTTGAAGCGTGATAAACAAAATGATACGGATGGGAAACTTTTTCAGTTGCCATGATTGATTCTACATCTTTTCCCTTAATTTCGTATTGATATTGGAATTTAGACATAAAAATTATGAGTCAGCAATTTCGCCCCGTTATCCTTCAGGATGCCGAAACCGATAAAGTGTTGGGGCTATTTTATTGGAATCCCGAAGCACAAAAACGCTCCCAAATCGAGCAGGTATTTTATCTTTGGGATGCAGAAAAACAAACCGTTCGACCCACACATTTTCAGGTCAAATCTATCTTAGAATCTGACCACGAATGGCTTGTCAAAGTCATTGAAAATGAGGCTAAAACGACTATTTTTGGCGAAAAAAATACGGGCAAAGCCTCTTTTCTGAATCACCTAAAAACCATCGTGCGGGAACGTAAAAATAATCCTTCGGAAGCCTCTTATACCAGTTCGCTTTTCCAAAAAGGAATCAATAAATGCGCCCAAAAAGTAGGCGAAGAAGCTGTCGAATTAGTTATCGAAGCGATGGACAATCACGATGATTTGTTCCGAAACGAAGGTGCGGATTTGTTGTATCATTTGTTGGTACTGACCGAGGCTAAAATGATTGATTTCGATGAATTGATTGATGTACTTATCGAACGTCATCACCGATAAATAACATTACTTTCGCACCAAAATAACATTTGTATCGTTCTGAATCTGGGATATTTTTTGTAATTTTCATGGCGATTGCAGGAATAAACGTCATTCAGAACGATATTCGTCTGTAAGTAGTATTAAGCACCAAAAGGATGTAATTATTTGAAAATCAGTAAATTATACTAAAATCAAACGACAAACCACTTTATTTTTAGGATGCCATTCAAATCCAACTGAAATCTGACTTTGTACATGAACTTATGCCGATTGTTATGGAGTCTGAATGCGGTGAGCTGGTGTTCTTATGGTCAATTTATATTTCTGAAAAAGCAACTTACAACAAACTTTAAATCAAGTAAGTAACTATGAGAAAAATTGTATTTTTATGGGTTTTTTTTAATATAATACCAAATATCATACATCTTGTTCATGCTGACTCAAAATCTCCATTTACGATTCAAGAACGACAAGTTTATACCGTGCAACAGGGCGATACGCTTTATCGCATCGCCAAGCTATTTGGCATGACGGTCGAACGCCTTAAAGTACTGAATCATTTGCCTTCTGGAAGCATTCACGAAGGACAAAAATTATACGTGGAAAGCCTTCAAACACCCCCTCAAACTGCTGCGCCCCAGAAAAAAATTACACGAATCGGAGTGTATGGAGCTATCAAAAAATATCACATTTTGCAGAAAGGCGAAACACTCCAAGATATTGCCCAAAAATACGATATTTCGGTCAATAACTTATTGATTTGGAATAATTTACGGAGCGCACAAACCGTCCGACAAGGTTATAAAATTTATTTGGAAAATGCGTCCCGTCCTGGCACTTGGACGTATTTGGATGCCGAATTTCAACGCTCCACACCCAGCAAAGGAATCGTTCGGGAATCAGGCATGGGAACGCTCATTTCGTCAGCCTCCTCGCCTGTCAAACTGGCATTGCATCGCTCTGCGCCCCTCGGAACTTTTATCCGAGTTTATAACGAAGGAACGGGCAAATCGGTAACGGTAAAAATTATTGGTAATTTGCCCAATATTGATGCCAACAAAGACGTAATTATCAAATTATCAAAGGCGGCGGGCGATGCCTTAGGCATTGTTAATCAACGATTTCCTGTATTTTTGGCTTACGAAAAATAATGGTCATGGAAATAGAAACGCCACTGGGCAGGCTCAAAATTAGCTACGAAAAGGATGCAATTACATCGGTCAAATTTTTGGATGCTGATGCTTTGCCTATCGCTTCTTCGTGTTCTGCTCCCGAATTTTTGGTAAATTGTGCCGAACAAATTATCGAATATTTTGAAGGAAAGCGAAAAACTTTTGATGTACTTTTATGCCCAAAAGGAACAGAATTTCAAAAAAAAGTGTGGACTGAACTTCAAAAAATTCCATACGGACAAACGGTTTCTTATCAACAAATTGCTCAGCGAGTAGGCGACCCCAAGGCAATACGGGCGGTAGGCACGGCGAACGGCAAAAACCCAATGACCATTTTGATTCCTTGTCATCGGGTGATTGGTTCGGATGGAAAACTCACGGGCTATGCAGGCGGATTGGAACGCAAACAAGCCCTGTTGGATTTGGAACGAAAAAACAAACAACTGCCTTTGTTTTAGGTATTGAATACAGCATATTTAAACCTTACAAGTTGTTGAATATCAATAAGTTTACTAAATTTTAATTGCTGTATTTTACGTCAAAATTATACTTTCAGCAACAATTTTTTGTCAAATTTCTGTCATAATCAAACTGGATTAAAAATAACGTTTGAGCCATGTTTGTTCGGCGACTTTTTTCCAGTGTTTGAGGTCTTTTTTGGTCTGAATTAAATTATCAAAAACAAGGCTTTTGGGATGGAGCTTTCCTTCGGAAATTTTGGTTTTTAGTTCGTTCAGGTTGGCAGTTTGTAGGGTTTCATTTTCCCAAAAAATTACATGAGTACGATTAAAGAAATCTATGTCATATTTTTGTCCCAATGAACGCACCAATCCCACAGATTTATCAATCGAACATCCACCCGGCGCATTGAGTTCTTGGTTGGCTGCCAGAATCAAAAAACGGTGATGCTCGACTGCAAATGAGCCTTCTACGGTTGCGCCATGACTATCCCAGTTTTCGATAAATTTTCTGGTAAGTTCTTGAATTTCAGTTATTTCTGAATCGTTTAATTTTCTATCTGCCTGATAAATCCAGATGCGTGCGTGGTCAGGCAATGTATCAAAATCGGTGTACATTTTTTGTCTAATTTAGTTCTTAGGTTTGAGTCCAAAGTTACGATATTTTTGGCGTAATTTTTCACCTCAATCCTGTTTACAGCCAACTGCGTATGATTTCGTGCGTGGATTTCGTGTGTCAATTTTACTTGCCAAGTTTTCAAAATCGGAGGAGGCGAAAATAGAAAATTCTTTTTTTGATGTTTGACAAACTTTGTCGAAAAATGCACGATTTTCACTAAATTGAAAGCGTATTTTTTTAGCATCAAAATTTTATGAAACCTATTATTTTTCTTGCCTTTGCTAATGACCGAGAAGACCATACTCGATATTTGCGGAATATTCCCGAAGAGTATAATGCCATTCGAAAGGTTTTGCTCCAAGCCCAACAAGATGGACTTTGTGAGGTCGAAATGTTGCCTTATTCGTCTTTTGAGGATATTCACGAAATTTTTACACGAAAAAAATACCGAAATCGGATTGCTGTTTTTCATTTTTCGGGACACGCTGACGGCTTTCAGTTGCTTTTGGAAAATGCCAAAGGCGAAACCAAAACTGCCTACGGTTCGGGAATTAGCGAATATTTTTCGGTGCTGAAATCACGAAATATCCAAAAAAATCTTAAAATCCTGTTTTTTAACGGTTGTTGTACCGAAAATTTTGCTCTGCGATTGCAGCCCATTTTTCCGTGCGTGATTGCGACCAAAAACGAGATTTTGGATGAAGAAGCCAAAGCCATTTCCATTGATTTTTACCAAAATTTATGCCGTCAAATTCAGGTCGGAACGGCTTTCGATTTGGCAAAATCACAACGACACATCGACAAAGGCAATCAAATAGAAAACTTTTACCGTGCGCTTTACCGAAAAACTGACCAAAAACCCAAGTCCGAACCATGGGAAATTTGGGCAAATGACGAAGGCAAAACTTGGAAACTCCGAAAAGACCGCAAAGCCTTGATTTTTAGTATCATAGCCTTTGTCGTTTTGCTTTTGGCGTATCCACTTTACAAAATATGTTGTCCCGATTTGCCTTTTGCTTTTACGGTCAAGGTCAAGGAATTGCACCAAAATCCCAATTTGCCTTTTGAAAATGGAAAAATCAGTTTGCAAATAGGCGACAAAACCGAAATGTTGGAAATTTTGAAAGAACAGCCCAAAAAAGAAGCTATTTTTCAACAAATCCCGCCTAATTTGAAAAATAAAGCCGTAAAAATGGTTTTTGAGGCAGAGGGTTACGTAAAAATTGACAGTTCTATTGTGTTGGAAAATGACTTTGCCGAAATCGGAATCCGCAGAGATGAAAGTTTGGCGAAAGTTTTTGGGTTGGTTACGTATCAGGACAAACCCGTTGAAAATGCGGAAATTAGCGTACAAGATTTGACGACCAAAACCGACCAAAACGGCAAATTTGAAATCAAAATCCCTTTTGCCAAACAACTCAAAAAACAACGCATCAGAGCTAATAAACAAGGTTTTCAACTTTGGGATTACGAAAATCCCGTTGTTGGCGAAGAAGTGAAAATTGTGTTGGAAAAATAGGCTGTTTTTTTGTATGTTTGTTTAGATTAGATTTTAGAAATTAATCTTTTTTTGAGATGAAACTCCCTGAAAATCATTGGCTTTATGACCTCAAAGCCGAAATACAGAAAATAGAACCGACCGCCCAGCTTATTTTGTACGGTAGCCGAGCCAGAGGCGATGCCAAACCCGATTCGGATTGGGATTTGTTGCTT
>CAZNYR010000039.1:0-4598 GCA_964577275.1 uncultured Cytophagales bacterium
TGTCCTTACCTTTCCCTGCCAATTCAGAAGGGTTAAATTTTCCCAAACGGTCTAATTCAATCAAAATATTAACCCTGAAATAATTGTAATAAATTTCAGTTTCAAAAATATTTCCACCTGCCGAAACATCACCTCCTGTTTCTTCCTTTGACTTTGTTCCCAAATCTCTATCTCCTTTGAAAGGAAATAAACCAATCGCCGCCGAAGTTCGAACTGCTGCTGTCCTACGTCTATTCTCGCCTGAAGAAGCAATCATATAGCCCATTAAATCATCATCTAAGAACTTTTCGGGGTTACCAGCAGTGAAGTTGACACCTGAGGCTTTTTCTGATTGTTTTACTTCGGAAAGTAAGTCCTTCAATCCCATTTCTTTCCAAGCCTTACGAATCTGATACTTCATACTTTGTCCGGAAACATAAGGCAGAAGATTGCCATTAGGCATGGTAATTTTCTTGACAGTACTGACATTACCTTCAGTCCAGCTCCCATTGATACTGCCCAACGATGTTTTGAAAACATAGGCAATATTGATACAGTTTGTTTTTTTCTGATTACTCATTTTTGATTAAATTTTAATTGTTAGAGGGTTGATTTTCTTTTTTCTTTTTCATTAAATAGCTATTCATTGCGAAAATGCTTACCAAGGATTTGTATTCTTCCCATTGTGGCGTATCAGGAAGTTTATCAAAAAACTCTTCGCTGTAAAGCACTTCAGTCCTGAATTGACTATCACTTAATATTTTGAGAAAATCAATACGATTTCTGGCGTTACGAATAGAAAATAAAATTCCCTTATCGTCAGTTTCACGGCAATATCTGCCAATACTGTTTCCGACACGTTTGCACATATCGACCATATTATTATCCATATCTAAATTTGTTAAAGTGTTATAATAAATCTCAATAATTTGATTCAAATTTGGAATACCTTGCCCCTCTTTCTCCTTCATATTCACTTCACTCAAAAAAGCTTCAAGAGTCTGGGCAATAGACTGAAAATTAAGCAAGTCCCTACAAATACGATTTCTCCATGTCGTATCATACTCTGTAGCTTTTACTCTTTTTTGAAAAAATTTAACCAAATTAATCAGTGTATTTAATTGTCCTTCATTGCCAAAAGCATCTAATAATTTAAAAAAAGCAGCTAATGAAGAATATTCTTTGACATCTCGAAAAATATTACCATCATTCGTAAATGTGAAAATACTTTTACTGTAAATACCTTGGCGTTCATCTTTGCCCATTTTTCCACTCAGTTGGTTATAAATGGAAAGAATGAAGGCAAATAGAGTTTCAAACTCATATTGAGTACCAATAATATCATTTTGAAAATTGCAATAAGTTGCATTTTTCAGTTGGGTAGGATTAACTACAATTTTGTTATAAAAATTCTTGAGTTTTTTGAGGTCGCTTTCATAGAGAATGAAGTAGTTTTGCAAATCTCCTTGCATCAAAAAATATAAATGAAAAAATGAAAAAAGACTTATATAGCTATATTTTGAGGAAATATTATTATTTTTATTCAGAAAAGAGGCAAAGTTTTTCTCACCTGAACTTCCTGTAATGAAAGGATAATTCATTCCAGAAATGTTCTCAACTTTATCATATAACTCTTGACTAAAATCACACTGTTTTTTTCCCTTTACTATAAAGCTACTTTCAAAGTCTTGACCAATAGAATACTTGGGTTTGCTACTTAAAAAACCCTTCCCTGTCAATTTTACATCTTTTTTCCCAAATTTTTTAGGTGAGTTTTTACTTAAAAAATCTATAAAATCAAGAAATTCACTTTCATTCATAAATCTTCCTTTACTACCTGTATCACTCGCTTTAGTATTTGGAACTGTTAAAGGTTTACCATTAGTAAAATTGACCTGAGTCAGTTCTATTGTTTGGCTATCACTAGAACCTGTAACTTTATAAGCTATAGTTTTTGTGTCAAGATATTTTTTAATTTCATTTTTATTAGCAGGCACACACAAAGCACCTTCAGTTATGGGTGTTTTTCCTTTAAAAAAAGACTTTAAGTGCATTTTAAAATCTGTCTTTTGATATGCCTCAAATTGATTATTTTTAAAAAACCACCCTGCCCCGTCAGTTTGTGTTAAATAGTATTTATTCACAACATCATCTTTTGCCCAATTCAAGACAAGTAGTAAATCAGGATGTATTTTTTCTATTTTCTCCAGCTTAGAGTTTTTATTTTCTTTAGCTTCTTCTGCTTCCGAAATGCCCAAAAAAAGCGATAACGGTAGTCGTTTGTTTTCTTTAGTTTCGTCTGCTTTTCTTGCGTCAAGTAACTGAATAGTTAGCTTATCAGCTTCTAATACAACTTCATAGTTAATTACTTGCTGATTCTCGTTCTGAATTTCTTGTAATACACCTGTAGGATAGAAAATTCTATAAAGCCCTACAATTCCGTTGTCTATCCAGAAATTGCCTGTTTTGTTAAATGTTATTTGTGTATTCATTTCTTAATAAATTAATTTTGTGCAAGTTACAAATTATATCATTTATATCCCAATAAAATTTGATATATCTTATAAATACTTGATAATCAACAATTTATAAAATATTTTTAATTTTAAAAAACATCAATTTTTGATTTTTAGTGTCAAAAATTGGTGTTTAGAATTTATAACGCATTTTAAACCTACCAAGTTTTAAAAACTTGGCAGGTTTCGATAATTTCTACATCACAACACCCTACAAAACCCGAATCCGCTGGCGGTTTTTTCGCCGAAACCCGCATAATAACCGCATTTAATCAGTTCGGGAGGCGCAATAATTTCAAAATCATAGGCATAACCCCGTATTTTAATCGGATTGTTGGTATGACTTTTCAAAGTAACCAGCCGTTTCCGAACCTGACGCGACAAAATCCGCAAATCAAACGTATGTTCTTGCCCAAAATCAGGCGCATAGTCCTGCGACATTTCTGGCAACGTACTCTTATATTTATTGATTAAATTATTGAAAAACAGGTCGTTATAACCCAAATCTTCGGGCGATAAATATTGGGGCATACTTTTTCCGTTGCGCTCTTGGGCTTGCGATATACAAATCGGGGTTTCGCTCCGAAAACGCATTCGGGACGCAAATACAGGACGCTCCGCCACCTCCACAGACGTTACATCAAAAATCCCTTCGCTCCAGCCATCTCCCAAATACAATTCCTGCTCGGCAAAAACACCCTGCACAAACTTCTCGGCAATTTCATGTACATACATCGAAATCTCAAACCTTGCCCGATTTCCCATAATTTTTAGGCGGTCATCTTTGATTTCGTAAGGTTTGGCATCAATATTCGAGAACGTAAACGGTTTGTACCCTCGATTGCCATGCTGATAGCCTTTATTGTGCAAAAAAGTAGCAAATTCGGGACTTGCCTCGCTGATTTGCTTGTAAATCCATGCTTGAAGACCAGATTGGTACGATAACGGAATGACACATGGTTTGTGCCGAACTTCCAAATTCAGACGAAAACGCATTAGTTATGAATTTTAAGTATAACAAAAATTTGGACGTAAAATAACAGCGCAAAACCGAATTTATTTACGGTCTGCCGTTTTTGTGAATGATATATTTGAAGTAAAGAGCAGATTTTGTGTTAGTGGCAGAAAGGTAAAACAAAAAAATTAAGCAAACAAAATAATGGGCAAAAAAATACCTCCAAATGTTCCAAAAATCATAATTTTTCAGACTTATTTGGAGGCAAAACGTGGACTTTATCCAAAAGAATATTTATTGAGAAGTCGTTTTGGTCAATTCCTCTTTGATGCTCAATCCCAAGCCCACCAGTACTGCCAAAGTAATCAAAAGCGCACTAATTTGAGTGAGTATCGAGCCGCTTTCATAGGATTTTGGTACGAAACGAAACTGGATTTTATGGCTTCCAGCAGGCACTTCCAGCCCCCGAAGAACATAGTTTACACGCACATAATCAATGAGTTGCCCATCAAGCATGACCTCCCAGCCTTCGGGATAATACCCTTCGGACATGACCAAAAATCCATCATGCGGATTATCCGTTTGGTAAGTAATCGAATTGGGTGAATAATCCAATAACTTTGCCGTTAATTTTGGTCTATTTACCTGATTTTGAGGTGGTAATGAATCTGCCGAAACGGTATCCTGAACGGCAGGCAATTCGTATTTTTTCGCCTGAATCCGAAACTTCGAGGCATCCACCACAGCCGTTATTGCAGGATTCAGGTCGTTCAAACTTGCCATTTCTTCATCTGGATTCTGAACCGTTTTGACCTCCTCAACAAACCAAGCCGAACCATAGGCAAACTCATTTTTGAGAACGGCATTGGCACTTTCAGCCAATTTTATGTATCTGGTATTCAGCATATTAAGAATGCGATATGTGGCTAAATTTGGTTTCGAGCCTTTGCCTAATTCTGACCGAAGTCGTGCCAAGGAATTGCCTAATTGACGTTCAATCAAATCTTGATAACGGCGAGGTTTGGCAGCAAAATATCCGCCCACCGATTTATGATAATACGAAGTTTGGGCATCCTGAAACGTATTATTTACGTTCAAGACTCGATAATTAGGGTGGTTATCCTTCAAAATGACCTCATCGGCGGGTG
>CAZNYR010000039.1:4608-30764 GCA_964577275.1 uncultured Cytophagales bacterium
TGTTGGCGCAAGATGTTGTTGGCGTACATTTTTCTGAAAATCGCCTTCGTTCAAATAACGTTTGCCGACACTCCAGACATCTACAATCAATAAAATGGTAATCAAAACTCCAAAAATTACAGGCGTGATTTTTCCTTGTAATTTTAAAAAAATGAACACACCGAGCATCCCAATAAAAAAGAAGGAACGCAAGGCATCATGTTTCATCATCGTTTCACGGTCGGCATAAATGGCATCGACCAACCAATCGGGATAATTCGCATCCGAACCGCTCATAAAGTTGAATAAACTGCCACCCATCAAGTAAAAGAGCAAACACAAACCGCCCGTCAAGCCAAAAGCAATAGCTAATTTTTTCTTTAAATCTTCGGAGAATTTCATTTTTGAAATTTGGTCTAATCCCATGACTGCACCCATGCTCATCAATAAAACTGTCAGACTTAATGCCATAGAAACGGAACGAAATTTGTTAAAAAGCGGAAAATAATCAAACATCAAATAGTTAAATGACGATAAGTTTTTTCCCCAAGCAAACATCATGGTTAGTAGCACACCGCCCAAAAGCCAAAACCGATGCGGATTATCCATCAATAAAATTGCCAAAATAAAGAGAAAACAAATTGTTGCGCCAGCATAAATCGGCGCATTCGTAAAAGGTTGGTCGCCCCAATAAAAAAATGGCGCATTTTCCTCCAAATTTCGGAATTGTTGTGGGTCAATGCTGGATTTTAGAGTTTTTTCGTTATTTGAACCGCCATACATCCACGGCACCAAGAGCGTCATCGTTTCGCTAATGCCCTGACTCCATGCGAAGGCATAATCTTTGTCCAATCCGTCTGTACCTTGTTGGTTGTCTGTGGTTTGGTTGAGGGGCGTTAATTCGGACTCGCCCCGAATTGAATATTTGGCATATTCTTTGGTGGTTATCAATCGCCCCGAATTTGCGCCCAAAGCCAAGATAGCCGCCAAAATTAATACCAAAGCAGAAATCGCAAAATTTTTAGTATCCTGCATTTTTAGTCTAAAAATCAATTCGACAATTCCGTAAATCACACAAACAAATGCCAAATAATACGTGATTTGCAAATGATTTGAGCGTAATTGTAGGGTCAATGCCAAACAAAAAACAGCAAACCCTAAAGCCCACTTCTTCCTGAAAATCAGATACATACCTCCCAAAATTAAAGGCGAATAAGCGATTGCCCACATTTTGGTCATGTGTCCGACATCAATCAAGACGAGATTGTAGGTCGTCAGACCGAAAACCACTGCGCCCACCGCCGAAAAGTGCGCCGAAGCCCCAAAACACAACATCGCAAAATAAAAACAAAGTACACCCATAAAAAACATATGTGCGCTTTTGGATGTAAGAAATCCCTTAAAAAGTTTATCAAAAAATCCTAAGGGGGCATCAGGGAAATGCGCTTCAAACAAATAAACAGGCATCCCGCCAAACATGGAAGAAGTCCAAAGCGTAGGTTCTTCATGGCTTTTGTTGTAGGCGATGGTTTGTTGCGCTACGCCCTGATAACGCAAAATATCATCTTGAGCGATGGACTTATGGTCTAAAAATTCGGGCTTAAAAAACAAAATTGTAACGATATAAAAACAAATTATCGCCAATAAATGCGGAAAAATACCTTTCAGTTTGTCGGAATTCATGATGTTAAAATGGTCTATATGTATCTGATTTTCAGTTTACTATGTTTTATTGAATCGGGCGAAACTCATCTGGCACGCTTCAGGAAGTAAAACTAAAAAATTTCGTCTGAAATAGAGATTTATGAGTCGAATTTTTAGGAATCAAATTTTTATAAGTAATTTCAGGCAAGAAAAAAACCCACGTAGCACAGAACTCGCGGGTTTTCTAAGAATGTATCGTATTGATTCCTAACTAAGCTAATGCTTCGCGTACTTTTTGGGCTGCGTCTTTGAGGACGATAGCGGAAGTAACTTTTAAGCCTGATTCTTCGATTACTTTTGCGCCTTCTTCGGCATTTGTTCCTTGCAAGCGCACGATAATCGGGACATCAATATTTCCAATTTTTTTGTATGCCTCGACCACGCCATGAGCTACTCGGTCGCAACGCACAATCCCGCCAAAAATATTGATTAAAATGGCTTTGACATTGGGGTCTTTGAGGATAATACGGAAACCCGCCTCGACAGTTTGGGCATTTGCACCGCCTCCGACATCCAAAAAGTTGGCTGGCTCTCCGCCTGATAATTTGATAATATCCATCGTTGCCATGGCTAATCCTGCGCCATTGACCATACAGCCCACATTTCCATCCAATTTGACGTAATTCAAACCCGATTCGCCAGCTTCTACTTCCATGGGGTCTTCTTCGTGAATATCTCGTAAGGCGGCTAATTCTTTGTGTCGGAACAAGGCATTATCATCCAGATTTACTTTGGCATCTACCGCCAAAATTTTGCTATCCGAAGTTTTGAGGACGGGATTAATCTCAAATAAAGAGGCATCGGTGGCTTCGTAGGCTTTGTACAAAGCGAAGATAAATTTGGTCATTTCCTTGAAAGCACCGCCCGAAAGTCCCAGAGCGAAGGCAATTTTACGAGCCTGATAGCCCTGCAACCCGACTGATGGGTCAATCCATTCTTTGATAATTTTTTCGGGTGTTTTTTCGGCGACCTCTTCAATATCCATGCCGCCTTCGGTGCTTGCCATGATGACATTTTGCCCCGAATCTCGGTCAAGCAAAATACTTAAATAATATTCTTTTGGCTCCGATTCGCCGGGATAATACACATCCTCTGCGACCAAAATTTTGTGTACTTTCTTACCTTCAGGACCTGTTTGATGCGTTATTAACTGCATTCCGATAATATTTTTCGCCACTTCAGGTACTTCGTGCAGGCTTTTGGCTAATTTCACGCCACCGCCTTTTCCTCTGCCTCCCGCATGAATTTGAGCTTTGATGACATACCAACTTGTGCCTGTTTCTTCGTGTAATTGCCGGGCGGCTTCTAAGGCTTTTTCGGGCGTATCAGCGACCATACCGCGCTGAATACGAACGCCATAGCCCTGCAAAATATCTTTCGCTTGATATTCGTGAATGTTCATGAGTTACGATTTAAAGTAAACGGCTTAATTTAATTAATCCACAATCGGGATGATTTATTTTTTTTATCTCGTGATTGTTGTACAAATAAACAAAAATAAACCGAAAAGACCGAAAAATCTTTCCGTTTTTACGGACAAAGCTGCCGATAGGATTTCTATTTTTTAAAAATCAGTTGAAAACACATCCCAAAAAGTGCTGAATTTTGGTGTGAAATTCGCAAAACGTGATTTATCTGATTTCCGTACAAAATCAAAGACGCAAAGTACAAAAAAAATACATCGTAAGTATCTCTAATATGTTCAAAAAAATACACTCATTTTGATAAAAATGGAAGTGAAATTTTTGTTAAATTTGAATCAATACGATTGAAAATCAAATTTTTATGAGTAATATTGTAAGCGTACCTTGGACAATATTATCGGTATAAAAAAACTAATCCATGAAATATTTAAGTATGACAGAAGATTCTGTATTATTAATTTTGTGCAATTTTTTCGGTTTTTAATACCAAGAAAACTGAAGTTTTAAACCTAAAAAAGATATGGCACGTAAAGTTCTCGTTCTGAATGCCGATTTTCGGGCGTTAGCAGTTTGTACGGTAAGCAAAGCATTTTTATTGGTCTATCTTGAGAAAGCCGAAATCGTCAATAAAGCCGAAAACGTGTTTTTACGCACCGTCAATAGGACATTTGATATGCCTTCAGTAATTCGCTTGGTAAATTATGTGAATGTACCGTATCGAGGAGTTATGTTAAGTCGTCAAAATATTTTCAAACGAGATGCCGGAACTTGCGTCTATTGTGGCACCACCAAAGACCTAACACTCGACCATGTGTTGCCCCGTTCACGAGGCGGAAAAACATCCTGGACAAACTTGGTAACTGCCTGTAAACGATGCAATTCCAGAAAAGGCGACCTCACGCCAGACGAAGCAAATATGCCACTGCCTTACAAACCTTTTAGACCTTCTTTCGTTGTTTTTTTGCGCGAATTTTCGGGCATGGGCGATGATTCGTGGCAGCCTTTTTTGACCAATAAACACATCGCTTAAACGTCAATTTTTTTGGTGTTTATTCTATCCAAAAGTCAAGTGCTTCGATAATTCGTTCATTTCCTAATTTGTCGGTGGCTCGAATCGTCATACGATGTAAGCCTTTTTTGAAATATTTAAGCGGTGATGAAAATAGCCATTCTTTTCCGCCATCAATGGTATAATACATTTTTTCCGTCCCGATGAGTTCGTCCGTAGCCGCCAAGTATAGTTTGACGTGCGCCGAATAAATTGGAACGACCTGACCATCCTCCAATATTTTTGTACCAATCGGATTTGCGCTCCAGTGCGTATGAATTTGTGGACCTTGATTATCGACCACCACAGTTGTCGAGGCTTCGTTTTCGTTGCCCACATTATCGCGGGCAAAATACTGAATGGTAAATGTGCCATCCTCTGGCAAATTAAAAGGGGCTTCAAAGTCTTTTTCCAACGCATCATTGATGGAATAGCCTACTTTTTCGATGCCCGATTCGGTATCGGTCGCTTGGATACTGACCAGCGTTGTACTCCGCACAAATAGCGTATCTCGGGTATAAAATTGCGCGCCTTGAAATGTATGGGACACTTCGGGCAAGGATAAATCCAAAAATACCGTTCCGTAGCGGTCATTGACTTGTGTTTTACTGATATTTTGAACACGGTCAAACGCCCGATACGAGATGACATGAACGCCCTGTTTTTTGTTCAGGCGGAAGGGTTCGGTGTATTCGGTTTCGGGTTTTCCATCAATCGAATACATGATTTTTTCTACGCCTGCTTTGTTATCTTGGGCAGTTAATTTGACTTTGGTGCGTTGTGAAATGAAAATACGCCCCCGATTTTGATGCTGCTCGCCTTCGACCTCAACGGTTACGGTGGGTGGCGTTTTGTCTAAAAAAAACTCAAAAGTTTGTTCATTTTCTGTGTTCATCAAATTATCTTGGGCAAAATACTTCATTAGATATTGACCTTCATCAAGCCACTTCAAGGCGATGGGCATGGTGTAGTTTTTTGTTGGATTATCATTAAATTGGTACATGATATTTTTAATGCCCGAATAATTATCTTGGGTCTTTAAAGCTAACGAAATTCGTCCAGAAAGTACATTCTCCAGTCGGTCATCGCCATTGACCAAAATCGAAGTTTGCGGAGCGGTATAATCAATAATAAATGAACGACTCTGGACTTGTTCGACATTGCCCGTTTTATCAACGGCATAAAATTTGACCTCATAATTGCCCGCCTCATCGAAGCGCAACGGCTCGACATATTCGGAAAAAGGCGCACCATTGACCGCATAAAATACTTGAGCAATACCTGACATTTCATCTTCGGATATTACACTGATAACCAATCCTTTACCGTAATAATCTTGCTGATTTTTGGTAAATGCTTTTTCGCTCTGAAACTCAATTTTGGTCTTCGGGGCAATGCCATCGACATAAACCGCAAAGGCGACTTCCTCGTCCTGCAAGTCATGCCCATAATCCAAATGTCGGATATAATGCACGCCATGTCCATCCCACTTCATGGGATTAGAAAATTTTTGCATCGTTTCGGTGCGGGTTTCTTTCATTTGATAACCTTGTGCATCGGGCGAAGTGGAAATATTAACATAAACGGGCAAATCCAGATTCCAATAAATACGACCCGTGCTGTCCTGAAAAGTCATTTTTTGATGATTTCCTTGTTCTTGGGCGGTGCTTGAAAAGGCTATCAAACACAGTATTAGCCCGATGATTGTGCGTTTTTGATTCATGATTTTACCAAACTTTATTCCTGTTTTGTTGTATTTTGAGCGCAGTGATGAACACAAGTGGCTTTAGTTGTGCGCTACTTTTATGAGTAAAGCAAATTCGTTGCCTATCTTAAAACTTCCATAAAATAAGTTAAAATTTCTATTGAACTTGATGATGCGTTTCTATGAAATACAATGAGAACTTTGTTCGAGTGTTTCGCCCTGAAGAAACGGTTTAAATTTTAATCAAAATTCTGATTATCAAGAATTTAAGACCCACCAATTTTAAAAAAACTTGGCGGGTCTTGGGCTGAAATACGATATTTTTCCTACCTTATTTTTCATACGCCAAAATCGGACTCAACCACCGCTCGGCTTCTTCCAAACTCATGTTTTTGCGTTGGGCATAATCCCGAACTTGGTCTTTTTGGATTTTTCCTACACCAAAGTAAACCGCCTGAGGATGAGCAAAATACAAACCGCTCACTGACGAAGCCGGATACATCGCCAGACTATCAGTCAAAGAAATTTCGGTTTTTGCTGTGGCATCCAATAATTTGAAAAGTGCAATTTTTTCCGTGTGGTCGGGCTGGGCTGGATAGCCAGGCGCAGGACGAATGCCCGCATAACTTTCCGAAATAAGTTCCTCGTTTGAGAAATTTTCATCGGGCGAATAGCCCCAAAATTCCTTGCGGATTCGCTCGTGCAGATGTTCGGCAAAGGCTTCGGCAAGTCGGTCAGCCAACGCCTTGAGCATAATCGAAGAATAGTCATCGTACTGATTTTCAAAGGCTTTGGCTCGTTCTTGAACACCCAAGCCTGTCGTTACGGCAAAGCCGCCCATGTAATCTTGGATTCCCGTTTCTTTGGGCGCAACAAAATCGGCAATCGACAAATTGGGCAAGTTTTTCGCCTTTTGTGCTTGTTGGCGAAGCCCAAAAAATTCGGTCAAAACTTCTGTTCGTGATTCATCAGCATAAACTTCGATGGTGTCTGGATTGGTAGAATTGGCAGGAAAAAACCCAAAAACTGCCTTTGCCGTGAGCCATTTTTCCGAAATGATTTTTTCGAGCATTTCTTGGGCATCATCATATAATTTTTGGGCTTCCGTCCCTAAATCGGGGTCGTTCAAAATTTTTGGAAAACGCCCTTTCAGTTCCCACGAATAAAAAAACGGTGTCCAGTCAATGCGTTGGGCAATGGTGCGTAAATCGTAATTTTCCAGCACTTTAGTTCCTAAAAATGAGGGTGTTACGATTTTCGATTCTGCCCAATTAATTTGTAATTTATTTGCCTGTGCATCGGCAAACGAAAGCATTTTTTTCTGATTCTGACGGCGCGCATAGCCTTCCCGCATCTTTTGGTAATCGGCTTTAATATTTTCCGAAAAACGTTCTTTCGTTTCATCGCTAAGAAGTTGGGAAACCACAGGAACGGACTTAGAAGCATCCAGCACATGAATAACTGTTCCCGAATATTTTGGGTCAATTTTTACAGCCGTATGCACTTTGGAGGTCGTTGCGCCACCGATTAAAAGCGGAATATTCATCTTTCGGCGTTCCATTTCTTCCGCCACATAAACCATTTCATCCAACGATGGCGTAATTAATCCGCTCAACCCAATGACATCAACATTTTGATTTACAGCTTCTTGCAGGATTTTATCCATCGGAGTCATCACGCCCAAATCAATAATTTCGTAATTATTACACGCCAAAACTACGCCCACGATATTTTTTCCGATGTCATGCACATCGCCTTTGACGGTTGCCATCAATATTTTTCCTGCGGATTTTCCGGCTTCGGCATCGGGATTATTTCGTTTTTCTTCTTCGATAAACGGAATCAAATAAGCGACCGCCTTTTTCATGACTCGTGCCGATTTCACGACTTGAGGCAAAAACATTTTTCCTTCGCCAAACAAATCGCCGACAATGCCCATGCCATCCATCAAAGGCTGTTCGATGACCTGAATGGGACGGTCAAATTTTCGGCGAGCCTCTTCGGTATCTTCTTCGATAAATTCAACAATTCCTTTGACCAGTGCATGACTGAGCCGTTTTTCAACGGGTTCTTTTCGCCACGCATCATTTTTGACAATTTTTTTGCCCTTACTTTTGACCGTTTCGGCAAAATCCACGAGGCGTTCGGTCGCATCAGCACGGCGATTCAAAAGCACATCCTCGACATATTCAAGCAAATCTTTTGGGATTTCTTCGTACACTTCCAGCATCCCCGCATTGACGATGCCCATGTCCAAACCCGCCCGAATTGCATGGTACAAAAATGCCGAGTGCATCGCTTCCCGAACCGTATTATTGCCTCGAAATGAGAACGATATATTACTTACGCCTCCGCTTACTTTGGTGTGCGGAAGGTTTTGTTTTATCCAACGAGTTGCCTCAATAAAATCGACCGCATAATTATTATGCTCGTCCATGCCTGTGGCTACGGTCAAAATATTGGGGTCAAAAATGATGTCTTGGGGCGGAAAACCTACTTCATTGACCAAAATATCATACGAGCGTTTACAAATTTCGATTCTGCGTTCGTAATTATCAGCTTGTCCCTTTTCATCAAATGCCATGACGACCGTTGCCGCTCCATAAGCCCTAATTTTTCGGGCATATTCCTTGAATTTTTCTTCGCCTTCTTTCAAGGAAATTGAATTGACAATGCCTTTGCCTTGCACACATTTCAAACCCGCTTCGATGACCGACCATTTGGACGAATCAATCATAATTGGGAGTTTGGAAATATCTGGTTCTGAGGCAATTAGGTTCAGAAATTTGGTCATTGCAAATTCGGAATCTAACATTCCCTCATCCATATTGATGTCAATAATTTGTGCGCCTCCCTCGACCTGATTTCGGGCAATTTCTAAGGCTTCGGTATAATTTTCTTCTTTGATAAGACGAGCAAATTTTCGAGAACCCGAAAAATTGGTGCGTTCGCCAATATTCACAAACATCGAATCGGGTTTGATGGTCAGTGGTTCTAATCCCGAAAGATACAGATAGGTCTGATTTTCAGGAGGTTGTCGAGGTTTGAAAAGGCTGGAGGCTTTCGCAACCGCTCGGATGTGGTCTGGCGTTGAGCCACAACAACCGCCCACAATATTGACCAATCCATCGCCTGCAAAATCACCTAAAATCTTGCCCATTTCTTCGGGTGTTTGGTCATATTCGCCAAATTCGTTCGGCAAACCCGCATTGGGATATGCACTCAAAAATACGTTTGTTTTACGAGAAAGTTCCTGAACATACGGACGTAATAAATCGCCACCCAGCGCACAATTTAACCCAACACTTAATAAATTAGCGTGCGAAACCGAGTTCCAAAATGCTTCCGTAACTTGCCCCGAAAGTGTCCGACCACTGGCATCAGTAATCGTTCCCGAAACCATAATCGGAAGGTCAATTCCTTGATTTACAGCAAGTTGATTCAAGGCAAATAAAGCCGCCTTGCAATTTAGGGTATCAAAAACAGTTTCAATCAAAAAAATATCCACGCCACCTTCGGCAAGGGCTTGGGCTTGTTGATAATAAGATTTGACCAAATCATCAAAAGTAATTGCCCGAAATGCGGGGTCGTTTACGTCTGGCGAAATCGAGGCGGATTGCGCCCGCCACAAAACGGGGTTTTTCGGGGTTCTTTTGCGTAAATTGTTGGGCAACTTCTTGGGCAATTTTGGCAGATTCGTAATTGAGTTGATAGACAAAATCCTGCATTTCGTAGTCCGCCATCGACACCGAATTACTGCTAAATGTGTTGGTTTCGATGATGTCCGCACCCGCCTCAAAGTATTGAGCGTGAATCTCTTGGATGATTTGAGGTTGTGTAATCGAAAGCATATCGTTATTGCCTTTGACATCCAGATGAAAATCCTTGAACTGTTCGCCTCGATAATCGGCTTCGGTCAGTTTGTAGCGTTGAATCATCGTTCCCATCGCTCCGTCCAGCACCAAAATTCGTTCTTTGAGAATATCACTCAATTGTTGTTTTGTGTCTTTTCGCATCGTTTTTAGCTATAATTATGATTAGAAAAATCGCTTTTTATTAGATTATTTGCAAAATAACGCCATAAAATTGAGAAATTTTGAATTTGAACCAAAAAATTGTAAGATTTTTAGATAAAATAGCAATTAAAAAACAAATCTTTTTTTGGGAAGGTTTTAGTACAAAATTGACCAAAAGATGGTTACATTAAGGCAGGCTTATGGTTAGAAATGTATCGACTATGGATTTGAAGACCATAAGCCGATACCTTCATTTTTTGAGATTATTTTTGGTGCAACTTATTGATTAGATTGCCGTTAGATAAAAAAAGCGTAGTTTATTTTTTATCGACTACCGCAACAGTTAATCTACTTACACAAACCAACTTTCCCTCTTCGTCCGTAATTTTGATGTCCCAGACGTGTGTCTTTCGTCCTTGATGTAAGATTTGTGCCTTTCCGTAAATAAAACCGTCTTTTACACTACGAATATGATTGGCATTAATTTCCAGCCCGACACAGTGTTTGTCTTCATCGACCATCAAATTTCCGCCCACGCTTCCGAGCGTTTCGGCAAGGGCAACGGATGCGCCGCCATGCAAAATCCCAAACGGCTGTTGTGTGCGATAATCTACGGGCATTTTGGCGCACAAATAATCATCGGCGAGTTCGGTAAATTCGATGCCCAAATGTTTAATGAGATTGCGGGCATGGGCGTTGAGTTGTTCAACGGTTAAACCTTTGTATTTCATGTACTTTATGATTAAATATTGACTTTGGAAATGCAAAATAATTTGTAGATTTTTGGCTTTTCGGTATCAAAATCGAAATTGTTAAAAACTGTTAAGATATTTTTGCGTAAGGAATACAAACGAAAATTATTTTTTGTCAAATTTGGTCAGAGGCATCAAGTTTGTCTTCTTTCGTTTATGAACGCCAAAGATAGGAAAAGCCTCGAAATTTTGAGTTTAAAATTTATTTCGGAAGCATAATATCATAACTTTTGGGTTTTATTTTTCGTTTTTGCAACACATGAAATGTATTTATTAAATAGAGCCATAATTCAATAAAAAAATTCAAAATATCCATCAATTAAAACATACAAAACTATGAAAACGCTTTATATTATAAGACACGGACAAACCGAACAGAATAAACAGAATTTGGTGCAAGGAAGTGGCGTGGACTCGGACCTGAACGACAGAGGCAGGAAACAAGCCTGTGCTTTTTATGAATCGTATCGTCATGTACGGTTTGATAAGATTTATGTTTCGCAGCTCAAACGCACGCATCAGACTGTAGCTCAATTCATTAAGGATGGCATTGATTGGGAAATTCATTATGGACTTGACGAAATGTGTTGGGGCGATAGAGAAGGCAGACCGCTTACCGAGGAGGACGACCGAGAGTATTATCAAATGCTGGAGGCATGGAAAAATGGCGAAGTTGCACGCAAATTTCAGGGCGGAGAAAGCCCGCTTGAAATGTCGGTTCGGCAACAAGCCGCCTTGGATTTGATGATGAGTCGTCCCGAAGAAAAAAATGTCCTGGTCTGTACGCACGGGCGAGCCATACGCTCTCTTATGTGCTTATTATCAGGTATTTCGATAGCTCAAATGTACCTATTTGCACATTCCAACACGGCACTTTATCAGGTCAAACATGACGGAAACCACTTTCATTTTATGCAACAAAATGACACCGCACATTTAGAACAATTTGGTATTTCCAAAGACCAAAAACACTTGCAGGCGGTCTGAAGATTGGATATTTAAAAATGAATATCATTGCGTATAAATGGTAAATGTATGAGAATTATCGAAAAAAAATATTTTAACATTTATAAGAACCTCATCGGAAATGATATAACCCAATTAATTATAGATTTTGATTTCTCGGAGAGTCGTGGTGAATTTGAATATTTTACAAAAGTTTCTGCTGTTATTCCTTCAAACATCGGGGGAAATGGCATGAAATGATATATCATTGCTGCGATTGAGTCGGATAAAAAGTTTCTATCGAAATATGCTCAATGTGTTTCTGACGAAAATATGCCCGAATTTTTTGGCGGATGGTTTCTTGTTCTTGCGCCGTCAGGTGTTCGGCAAAAGCCACCCGAAAACTCACCACATGATGTTCGCCATCCAGTGTCCATGCCTGAAAATGTATGATTTCTTCAATTTCTGTCCAATTTTTGAGGTCTAAAATAATCCGATTGATGTCCATATTTTCGGGAATCCGTTGCAATAAAATCCGAAAAACACTTTGCATATTTTTCAGGGCATTCCACAAAATATACACACTAATCAAGACCGATAAAATGGGGTCAATTATCGGTAAATCAATGACTTTCATGACCAAAGTCCCGACCAGAATTGCGCCCCAGCCTAAGGCATCTTCCATCAAATGTAACATCATGACTTTTTCGTTGGCGGTTTGTCCTTCTTTCATCCGAAAAACCGCCAGTCCATTGGCTAAAATCCCCAACATCGCCAAAATTAACATCCCGTTGGTGTGTACGTCTTGGGGATTTAACAAACGGGGAATCGCCTCCCGAATAATCAATATCGAACTCATCGACAAGATAATGACATTAATCAGCGCACCCACGACCGAAAATCGTCCGTAGCCGTAAGTATATTGCTCATTTTCAGGGCGTTCGGAATATTTTTGGAAATACCAAGCCAATGCCAAAGAAATCGTATCGCCAAAATCATGCACCGCATCGGACAGCACTGCCAAACTATTGGTATAAATTCCGCCCACAATTTCGATAATTGTAAAGGTCGTATTGAGCCAAAAAGCAGTTTTGATATTATCAGTCGAATGATGATGATGTTCGTGTCCCATAATTTTTCTCGGAACGATTCGTGCATTTTTTGGTAGGATTATTATTTTATTATCTTGAGTACCTCCCCACCCACGATTAAAATCGTGGGTTTTAAAGCAAGGCTTCGCATTTTGAAAAAAATATTAATTTAGTTATTCTCGGTGTTATTCATCATCCAAATCATCAGGATTTACGCCCATTTCTCGTAATTTCTGTACCATCATCCGAATCTTAGACCCTGTCAATCGGCGATGTGCCTCCCGACGGCGCAAGTTTCGTTTTTCGGTGCGTGCGCTAATTTCGGAATAAGTTTCAAATTTTCGTCCGTTGGAGTGATAGATTTCGATTTTATCCGCCAGAACTTTGAAGGTAATGCCCAGACTTGGACTTTGGAAATCATGGATATTTTCGACTGCTATGAGTTCGTTTGCGTGGCGAATCCATGCTTCAACTGTCTGATTTTCAGGGCGTAACAAATAATATTCTTGTACGCCATATTGTTCATAAAATTTATATTTTTTGAGTAATTGCGTAAAAGTATCGGCTGGGGCAGCAATTTCAAAAACGACTAAGGGAGCAATACCATCCTCAAGCCACTGCCGATAGGCTTCGCGCTGCGCTTTCGGACGGGCGACCACCATGACATCAGGCACAATATGCCGAGAGGATTCCTGTGCATCGGGAAACCAAATCAGGTCGCCTGCGACAAATATTTCGTCTTTATCCGCAAATTCGGCATCTAAGCCCGATTTAATCAATACAATTTGCTCGAATTGTTCGGTATTATAAGCGATGCGCTCATGTTCTAAGTC
Organism: uncultured Cytophagales bacterium; assembly: GCA_964577275.1. Taxonomy (GTDB): domain Bacteria; phylum Bacteroidota; class Bacteroidia; order Cytophagales; family Thermoflexibacteraceae; genus UBA2561. Next base: position 18,106 of record CAZNYR010000039.1, read on the forward strand.
GTTCGTTTTCACGTGATTTTACGTTTTGAAAGATGACTAAAATTCGTATGTTCTTGTAAAATAAAGTGTTTCGGACAATTATCCAAAGTCTTACCTCAAAATTTTGTCAAATTATTTCGTTTTGTCAGTTTTTTCGGTATTTTCTTCTATTTTCAAATAATTTTTACGGCGCAATAAGGCATCCAAAAAACGAATGTCATTTTCGTTCCGAAAGGCAGTATAGGGCAGATAAATAAACTGCACCAAAGAAAGTCGGAAAATGTACCCTTTTTTGGTTTTTTGCACTTTTTTGAATTGTTCCCAAGCCAAAGGCATTCCACGTTTGGCATCCACTTTAATCAAAAATTGACGGCTATCAATTTCGTAACTTAATCGCTCAAAAAATAGCTTGCCCTGTTCGTGTTGCGAAATCCCTGCGAATTGTACGCCCCAGAATAAAACATACAACACCGTGAGTGTCAGGGAGATACCAAAGCACCACCACAAAGCTGCCGCCCAAATGATGGGAATGAGCATAATTGCCACGGGAACGAGCCACGCCCACCACCATTCTTTGGCAATATGAAGCAGACCGAGCTTGATAAATTGCTCACGTCCTAACTGATATTTTTTTGTCTTTATAATCATTAGTATTACAAACGATTTATTTCATGTTTTATAAGAAGCAAAGGTCGTTTTTCAAAGTCTAAAATGCAAATTTGCAGTTTATTCACCAAATGAATTTGTCCAAAAATCTGAAATCAATTCGATACTTTCAGAATTTATAGCACCGAAAAATTATTTTGAAAGTTGATTGTTTATCTTTGGCGATTCATTTTTTTAGCATTACAAAACAAAAAAACACATGAGAAAATTACTTTCTACATTGCTGGCGATGGGCATTTCGATGGGGGTTTATGCCCAAGACCAAGACCTCCTTAACTATGCCAAAACGATTCGTAAGGATGACCTCAAAAAACATCTATCTACCTTAGCATCAGATGAATACGAAGGTCGAGAAACAGGCAAAAAAGGTCAGAAAATGGCGGCTGAATATCTGCAAAAAGAACTCGAAAGATTGCACATTCAGGGCGGTACAAAAAACTCGGAAAATTCGTATTTGCAATCCTTTGAATTGGTCGAAAAAAGTTGGGGCGAGGTCTATGTCAAAACCGAGCAGACGACACTCAAACACTTTGAAGATTTTTTCATTTATGGCACTTTTGAATATCCTGAAGAACTCGAAGTCGAGGTCGTTTTTGCGGGATATGGATTGGATAACGAAAAATATTCGGATTATAAGGAGTTGGATGTCAGGGATAAAATCGTGGTCGTCATGGAAGGCGAACCTCAAGGCAAAGACGGAAAATATCTCATTTCGGGGGGTGATGAGCCCGCCAAATCCTCGAATGTAGGCAATAAATATGGCACGGCAATCCAAAAAGGCGCAAAAGGTATCGTTTCGATGTCCAATACGGATGCAGATTTCAAAAAGATGTTGGGACTTTATCGAGGCTATCTGGAGCGTCCTTCGTTGGGATTTCCTGAAAAACAAGCTGCCTTCGGGATGCTATCCACATCGCCCAGCGGTGCCGCCAAATTATTAGGCACGGATAGCAAAAAAATCCTAAAAGCCATCAAAAAAATTAATAAAAAAGGCATTACCGAAGCAGGTAAGTTTTCTTCAAAAATTAAACTCAAAGCCGTGCGTAATTCCCAGAAAGTCCATACCGAAAATGTCTTGGGTTTTATGGAAGGAACGGACAAAAAAGATGAAATTTTGGTTATCACAGCACACTATGACCACATCGGAATCATTGATGACGAAATCAATAACGGTGCCGATGATGATGGTTCTGGAACGGTATCGGTCTTGGAAATCGCTGAAGCCTTCTCCAAAGCCAAAAGTGAAGGCAAAGCACCTCGCCGAAGTATTTTGTTTATGTGGTTTACTGGCGAAGAAAAAGGGCTTTTAGGCTCGGAATACTACGCCAATAATCCTGTGTATCCTATGGATAAAACAATTACAAATTTAAATATTGACATGGTCGGACGAGTCGATGATGACCACCAAGACAACCCCAATTATATCTATATCATTGGGTCGAATATGCTTTCGAGCGATTTACATCATTTGAGCGAAAAAACTGCCCAAACTTACGCCAAAGAATTAACCTTGGATTATAAATACAATGATAAGGACGACCCCAATCGGTTTTATTATCGGTCAGACCATTATAATTTTGCCAAATTTAATGTGCCTGTCATTTTTTATTTTAACGGCACCCACCCCGATTACCACAAGCCGGGCGATGATGTCGAAAAAATCCATTTCGATAAAATGGAAAAAGTAGCACGTTTAATTTTCTCAACAGCTTGGGAATTGGCAAACGGCGAAAAAGCCCCTGTCGTTGATAAAGCCGATAAAAATACCGAAGATGACAAATAAATAACGGGCTTCATGTCCGATAAACCCTTTGATGACCTCGAAATTGTCAAAGGGTTTTTTGTTGATTTTGGCAGAATTCTATTAAATTTGAATGCTCGTAAAAACGAAGCTATGGCACAAAAATTATATCTTCGAGCTATTTTTTATCATTTTTTTTACTAAAAAAACTAATTTTCAACGTTTTGAGAACATCTAAGCCCGTGAAAATCGCTTTGTTGGGTGGGGGCAGTTGGGCAACCGCATTAGTAAAAATGCTTTCTGAAAATGAGGTCGTTATACATTGGTGGCTTCGGTCGGAGTCCGATATTCGGCATCTACGCACCTATCGCCACAATCCCAGTTACCTAAGTTCGGTGCAGGTGGATTTGGAAAAAGTAAAACCCACTTCGCATCTGGAAAAAGCACTTGAGGAGGCTCAAATCGTTATCGTGGCGATTCCTTCGGCTTTTGTGGCGCACGCCATCCGAAAATTGGATAAATCTTATTTTGAAGATAAATTAATTGCCTCGGCAGTCAAAGGGATGATTCCCGAAGAAAATGTATTAATTACCGAATATTTTGAACGAAAATTTGAACTATCCGCCGATAATTTCCTCATTATTGCGGGACCCTGCCACGCCGAAGAGGTAGCGATGGAACGCCAATCCTATCTTACGATTGGTGGCAATAACCGATATTATGCCGAAAAACTTGCCGAACTTTTGCGCTCCCGATTCGTAAATGCTTCGGTCGTTGATGATGTCTATGGCGTGGAATATTGTGCGGTAATGAAAAATATTATTGCCGTAGCTTGTGGGATTTCGCACGGCTTAAATAACGGCGATAATTTTCAGGCGGTGCTGGTTTCCAATGCTTTAGAAGAAATCGACCGCTTTATCAATACCGTTACGCCCCACGAAAAAGTACGCAATTTGCACGCCTCCGCCTATTTGGGCGATTTGTTGGTAACGACATATTCGCAATTCAGCCGAAATCGGACATTTGGCAGCATGATTGGGCGAGGCTATTCGGTCAGGTCTGCACAAATGGAAATGAATATGGTCGCCGAAGGATATTACGCCGTCCGAAGTATTTATAAAATTAATAAAAAGTATAAGGTAAATTTGCCCATTACTACGGCAGTTTATAATATTTTGTACGAAAAAATTTCGCCCGTCATCGAGTTCCGAATTTTAAAAAATTTGATAAAATAGATTTCCTATTTTATGGATGCATAAATTTGGAAAGATTATTGAAGTGGCATCCATAAACGTCTGATAAATCGTCATACTTTTTAATGATTATAAGATGAAAAAATCAACCTTAATATTCATATTTCTTTTATTTTTTAGTGCTTTCAATATCGTTTTTGCCCAAGATAGCGATGTAAGGATAGAAGGCAAAGTTATAGACGAGGCAGGAAAGGAGGTAGTAAATCTCAAAGTTTCGGTCAATGATGGTGCTTTTATGAAACCGCTTCCCAAAAAAGGTTTTGTGGTTTACCTAAAGAAAGGCGAAAAACCCAAAGATATAAAATTAAGTGGCAATCATCGCATCAAAGACTGGAATTATGATGAGGCTAAAAAGTTGATTACCATTATGTTAGGGATGCCTATGCAACGGCTCAAAGGAAAAGTTTATACACAAAAAAAACCGATGCGAGGCGCAAAAGTACACATAGCGGGCGTAAAAAATCCGGCATTTACCGATTCGGGAGGTTCTTTTGATATGGAGCTTCCGCCCAAACTGACCATCAATCAAAATAGCACCATCACCATTAATGATAGTATCAAAATTCCTTACGAAAATCTCAAAATTCGAGATGTAGGATTGTATATTATTATTACCGTTCCCGAACTCAAAAAACCTGATGAACCACAAGTTACATTAATTAACAAAATTTCGCATCAAGTACGGTTATGGAGTGATGAAAAACAACCCGTTCCGTATGTCAAAGTTGCTGTCGATGGAAGCGAATATACCACCGATGATGCGGGCTACTTTGAATTAATCTTGGACGAAGACAAACGACTGCGGGACAGCGAATTTTTTATTTTGGGGTATGAAATCCTGAAATTAGATTTTGAAAACGAAAGCAATTATTCCATCAAAATCAAGCGCATCAAGGAAGCCGAATTAGTCCAACAAGAAGGACAAAGCAAAAGTGTTTTTCGGGAAGATTTCGACAAAATCATTAATGAATTAGAACTCGAAAAGCAATTACTTTCGCAAAAAGGCGCAAAAATTCGCTTTGAAATCGAAGATATTACAAGCAAATTAAACACCGAGCAGGTCGGTAATGACCAAAAAAGTATGCTTCAAAGTGATTTGGAGCGTTTGATTCAGGCTTTGGTCGCCACCGATATTGCCTACGAAGATGCCCAAGCCAAGACCAAAGATGTGGTTGCTGAAATGCAAAAAGTGATTATGCAAAAAGATTCTTTGACAGGCGTAGTGCAGGAAACCATCGAAGACCTCGAAGAGCGCAAAGAATTTCAGAAATTTGAATTTGCTATCGGCATTATTTTGATTTTATCCTTAATTATTGCGTTTATTTCGATTAAAAGAACCCGCCGAGAAAAACGACTCATCGAAGAGTCCCGCGCACGAATTAGCCAAATTAATACGATTGGACAAAAAATATCCGCTACCCTCAATCCCGATATGCTCGTGCAGACTGTCCATGAAAACGTCAATCAGTTGGTCGATGCCTCCGTTTTTGGGGTCGGTATTTATGATGCACACGAAGAAAAAATTATTTTCAAAAACTTTATTGATGGTGGGGCAATGATTCCGTACATGGAAGAGCGCATGACGGATGACCGTAAATTTTCTGTCTTTTGTATTAAAAATCATAAACCTGTGGTTATCAATGATTTAGTAACCGAATACAAGAACTACTTAGCCGTAGATGAATATCCCGTCAAACCAGATTGGCCTCAAGCCTTGATTTATTTGCCTTTGATTTCGGAGGATAAAGCCATCGGCGTAATTACCGTGCAAAGTTTCAAGAAAAATGCCTATGCCGAAATCGAACGCACTTTGTTAGAGGCGTTGGCTTCTTATGTTACGATTGCCCTGAAAAATTCGCAGGCATATCGAGAAATCGAAGACAAAAACAAAAATATTACCGCCAGCATTCGGTACGCCAAAACCATTCAACAGGCAATTCTTCCGAGTGATAAATCACTGCAAAATGCACTCCATGAGTACTTTACAATCTATAAACCCAAAGATATTGTTTCGGGCGATTTTTATTGGTTTGTCCATAAACCTGACGAAAACCGAAAATTTATTGCCGCAGTCGATTGCACGGGACATGGCGTTCCCGGTGCATTTATGTCCATGATTGGGCATTCATTATTGGACGAAATCGTCAATGCCGATAGAATTTATGAACCCGCCAAAATCTTAGAAAATCTGAATATTCGTGTCCGAGAAGCCCTCAAACAAGACCAAAAAGCCAACGATGACGGCATGGATGTTTGTCTTTGTATGATGGAAGATATTGATAATCAGAGCGTTAAAGTTACATTTACGGGCGCAAAACGTCCGCTTTATTACATCCCAAAAGCCACAGGAAAATTGGCATTTCTCAAAGGTGATTTGAAATCCGTGGGCGGATTATCGCTCAAACAACGCCCCTTTACGAATCAGGAAATTATCCTCACCAAAGGCGATGCCCTCTATCTTACGTCCGATGGACTCGCAGACCAAAGTGGCACAAATAACGACAAATTTGGAACGTTACGATTCACTAACTTATTGGAAATCAATGCCCATTTGCCGATGTTAGAACAAAAAGAAATTTTAGAAACTGAACTCCGAAACCATCAACAAGATACCGAACAACAAGATGACATTATGGTCATTGGCGTTCGGATTTAAAACGAAAAATTAGCAAAAGCAATGCCGATTAAATGTCATAAAAATTAAGCCTGCTCTTTTGTATATTTGTCGGTAGTTGCTATACGAATTATTCGTTTCTTTGTAATAAATCAATCCAAATTTATAAACACCTTACGAAATCAAAAACCTATGTCGATGTTAAATTATGCAGAACGAATGGAAAAATTACAAGTTTCCGAAGTTCGTGAAATTATCAAATTTATTATGCAGCCCGGAATTATCTCGTTTGCGGGCGGAATCCCTGACGGGCGATTATTTCCGATGGAAGCCGTTGCCGATATTTCGCAAAAAGTATTGAACGAATGCGGTGCCGAAGCCTTACAATACGCCTCTTCGGAAGGCTATATCCCTCTACGTCAGCAGATTAAGGCTCGTATGGCAAACTATGGCGTACAGACCGAAGTCGAAAATATTTTACTCCTAAATGGCGCACAACAAGGCATCGAATTTAGTGGACGAATCCTGCTCAACAAAGGCGATGTTGTATTGTGCGAAAGCCCCACATATTTGGGCGCATTGAACGCTTATAAAACCTATCAATGTGATTTTAAGGAAGTTCCCTGCGATGAAGAAGGCATTATACCTCAAGAATTAGAACGGATTTTGCAGTCCGTACCGAATATTAAAATGATTTATACCGTTCCTGATTATCAAAATCCGACAGGAAGACAGTGGAGTTTGGAGCGTCGCCAGAAGTTCATGGAAATCATCAATCGGTACGATTTGCCAGTAGTAGAAGATAGTCCATATTACGAATTACGGTTTGATGGCGAAGCTCTGCCGCCTCTTAAAGCCTTGGATACCAAAGGGTTAGTCATGTATTTAGGGTCTTTTTCTAAAATCTTCTGTCCGGGCTTGCGGATGGGCTGGGTTTGTGCTGACACAAAAATTTTACAAAACTTCATTTTAGCAAAGCAATCTTGCGATTTGCAGGGAAATACCTTTGCCGAACGCCAAGTAAGTTTTTTCCTCCGAGATTATAATATTCAAGAACATATCGAAAATGTCCGTAAAATTTACAAGTATCGGCGAGATGTCATGCAAGACCTGATTAAAACCAAATTTCCTGACCAAATCCAAAATACAGCACCCAAAGGCGGCACGTTTATTTGGGTAAATTTGCCTGAATATATCAATGCGCGAGAAGTATTACAAGAAGCTGTAAAACAGAATGTTGCCTTCATTCCTGGCGGTTCTTTTTATCCCGAAAGTAATACCGAAAATGCCATGCGTTTGAGTTTTGTCAGCATGGATGAAGAGCAAATTCGAGAAGGCATGACTCGATTAGGAAATGTCCTAAAAACCTTTATTCGTTAAAATTTAAGATTATAAAAGTCATAATTCGTATTATAGATTACATTGTAGTGCCAATTATGATTTTTATTAAAATATTTTTTTCAAAAAAATTACATTCATCAATTTTTACCGCATTTTTTCCCAAAAATCAATGCCAATTCTTAGACAAAAAAGCCGTATTTTTGTTTACTCTTAATTTTGTCAAAGATGTAATTAATAAAAACAAACCTACTTTTAACTATCTGATTAACAAAGTTTTATATAAATAATCACGCATCAAAACTGCTTAAATTTCAAATCATACGCATGGAATTTTCTGAACCGATAAATGTGGTTTGGTTCAAACGAGATTTACGATTACAAGACCATGAACCACTCCAAAAAGCGATTGAAATGGAGCAGCCATCGTTGCTCATTTTTTTGCTCGAACCCTCCCTCAAAAAAGCACTTGATTGGAACATAAGGCACTGGCAATTTGCGTATTACAGCATTCTGGACTTAAACCAAAAACTTGAAAAATACAATACCAAAATTCATATTTTAAGTGGCGAAGCCCTAGAAATTTTTGAATATTTGACCGAAACTTACACGATTCAGAATATATTTTCACATCAAGAAACAGGTAATCAAATTACTTATCAAAGAGATTTAAAATTACAAACTTTTTTTACGGAAAAATCCATACAATGGATTGAGTATCAGTCAAATGGCGTTATTCGAGGATTGCAAAATCGAAAAACATGGAATCACGATTGGCACAAAAAAATGAATGCTCCCATTTCTGTTCCTATTCTCGAAAAATTACGCCATGTACCTTTTGAACTACCTATTCCATTTTTTATGGAATTGATGACTTCCCGAAACTTCGCTGCCTATCCCAAGAATTTTCAACCCGCCGGAGAAAGTTCAGCGCATAAATATTTAGATTCTTTCATCAAAAGACGCTGCAAAGGTTACCTCGAAAATATTTCTAAGCCCCAAAAAAGCCAACAAAATTGCAGTCGATTATCGCCTTATCTGGCGTGGGGAAATTTATCAGTTCGACAAGTGTATCAAATTTTACGTCAAAAATCCGAAAAAAAACCGCTTGCTAAGGATTTAGCTGCCTTCAAATCTCGATTGCATTGGCGTTGTCATTTTATCCAAAAGTTTGAAAATGAGGAACGTATCGAATTTGAAAATCTTAATCCAGCATACGACACCCTCCTAATTCAGCCGATTAATAAAAAATATATTCACGCATGGGAAAAAGGTGAAACAGGTTTTCCGTTAGTAGATGCCAGCATGAAATGTGTGCTGGAAACGGGTTATCTTAATTTTCGGTTGCGGGCGATGTTAGTTTCTTTTCTGGTACATATTTTGTGGCAACCGTGGCAAACAGGCGTTTATCACTTAGCACAACAGTTTTTGGATTATGAAATTGGGATTCATGTGCCTCAATTTCAGATGCAAGCCGGAGTTACGGGTGTCAATACCATCCGAATATATAATCCAATTAAGCAATCACAAATACTTGATAATGAGGGGGTTTTTATCAAAAAATGGCTTCCTGCGCTTCAAAATATTCCCACCAAATTAATTCATAAACCCTTTGAAATGACGCAGTTAGAGCAAAAATTTTATCATTGCGAAATCGGAAAAGATTATCCTAAACCGATTATTGATTTCAAAATTGCTTATCAGAATGCCTCAAAAATATTATGGGAATTGAAAAAACATGAAGCTGTCAAAGCCCAAAATAAAGATATTTTGAAACGTCATGTTTCTGCCATGCCCAGAAATCGTCAAGATTTTTAGCCAGATCTAACAATTTGATATACAGCTTATTATCTTGATAAAAATTAAAATTTATATTGATAAGAAAAATTTAAAACTTGCTCTCTGGATAAGCCATCCCCATTAATCATTCGTTTTCTTAACCGTTGTCCACCCATAAACTTAAAGGCTGACTTTACCGAAAAATTATATCCAAATCCGTATAAAAAAGTCAAGGCTAACCCCGTACTTTTTCCTGTTTCAAAAGAAATATATTCGCCTGATTCTGAATCAAATACTTCATTAGGCTCGCCCGTATTTTGCAATTCAAAGCCCTGAACCGTAATTTTATCGGGCGTAATGCGCCAAATAGGTAGCAATCCTGCATTCAAATTGAACTTGGCAAAACGAAAGTTGCGTTCCACCCGAAGCATGACATCTGTCCCCCTAAAAAGCTGGTTTGCTCTGGGATATTTACGTGCAACTTCCTGATTTTCAGAGCCTGCCCACTTTCCCCACAAAAATTCATTTTCGACCGAATTTAATGGTTGTTGCAATCCTGTTGCAAAAAGCCATTTTTTTGTACTAATCGAAGCTCCGAAAGCCAAATCATACGTGCCTAACGTGGTTTGATAATACATCGGAAGCGGTCGGTTATCTGCCGAAATTTGATTCGGTTGTCCTGTTGGGATTTTTGCGCCTAAGGTTGCATTGACTTGATAATTTTCATTTTGAATGAAGTTTCTGGATAGACTTAACGTAATGTCTCCCAGTCCGTTAGTATTTGCCAAAACGCCTTGAACTTGCATATACGGCACTTTAAACTGAAAAGACATTTTTTCGGATAATGCCAAATTTAACTCTGCCTGATACGCCGAAATTATATCATTAAATTTGGTAAATCCTGCATAATAACTAATGGTTAATGATTTAAGCCGAATTTGTACTTTTCGTTGATAATCTTGGTCTGGTTTCATTGCGCCCATCGTACAAAAGCCCGCATCGCTACACCCCTGCCCCCATGCCAAAAATGGAATCATTAAAAAACTGATTATCAGTCCTAATGTTTTTGATTGTATCATGCCTTTCGATTATTTTAAAGTGAACGTAAATTTATATCAAATTACGTATCAAATGTAACTTTTAAAGACAAATTTACTATTTTTGTCAAAAAAATGCAAAATGTCATATTTACTATTTGCCGTATTGATGACGGTCTGGATTTTTGTTTGTTTCAAAGGATTTGGAATTTATCAAATCAAAACTCTACAAGCCATCACCATAAATTATGCCACTTGTGTTATTACGGGCTTGATTTTCACGGGTTTAACACCTTTTTCCGAAATACAAAATACCTATCAAAATTGGGTCTTTATTCCTCCTTTTTTGGGAATTTCGTTCGTGATAGGATTCTATTTCATGAGCATAACCACCCAGCAAGTAGGCATGAGCATCACGACCGTTGCTAATCGAATTTCATTGATTATTCCCGTGATTTTCAGCTTGTTAGTCTTCAAAACACAAAGCCGTCCATTTTCATTTCTGAATTATTTAGGCTTGGGAATTGGTCTTTTTTCTGTCATTTTGAGTTCATATGCCAAGCCTTCTCGCCAGATTAAATCCAAAAATTATTGGATGCCTTTTGTTGTCTTTCTAATTGGTGGTTTTATTGATACTTCCCTGAATTACAGCAACTTATTCCTGAAAACAGAAGCCGACCGCCTCATTTTTCCAATAACTGTTTTTGCTATGGCGACAATCGGAGGCACAATCGGAATTTTTTATAATTATTTTACGAAACATCAAAAATTAGAACCAAAAAGTATTCTTGCAGGAATAATTTTAGGAATGCCAAATTATTTTTCTATCTACTACATTATCAAGGCTTTAGAGGCATATAAAAATAACGGAGCCTTTGTTTTTCCAATATTTAATATTTTGACTTTATTGCTATCATCTTTGGTCGGAATTGCATTTTTCAAAGAAAAATTACATCAATGGAATTATATTGGTTTATTGCTGGCTTTAGGCGCACTGATTTTGTTAATGCAGGGCAAAATTTGGTAAAAAAATATAATTCGTTATATATTCAATAATTTATTTAAAATTTTAAATAAATTGTCAATTACTTACATCTTTTTGTATTAAAAAATGCTTGGCTAATTTTTCGTAATTTTTTCGCATCTTAGAAGCATATTCTCAAAATTCATAAATACTAAAATTATGTTAAAAAATACATTATGGATTGTTGCTGTTTTGATGTCGCTAATTTTTGGATTAGAAGCACAAAATCCGCCCGCATTTTATAAACATTTAGTAGGCGAAATTAGCGGTAAATATCAGATTGTCATGGACTTAAATCGTCAAGATGAAGAGGTTTTTGGTTCGTATTATTACACCAAATACAAAACGGCGATGAGTATTTTTGGTAAAGTAAAGGCGAACGGAACATTTGAACTGATTGAATATGCCCCCAATGGAAGCCAAACGGGAATATTCGTAGGAAAAGTTGAGGGTCAAAAATTTACGGGATTTTGGAAAAACACCTCAAAAACCAAATCTTTATCTTTCGATTTGACCGAAAATTATGAAAACAGCATGGCTTTTTCCAGTTATGCGATAGAAAAAAAACGTCCTTTACGTCAGGATAAACCTACCGAATCTGCTTATGCCGAATTGTTAATTTTTCATCTTTCGCCAGAAAATTACATGAATAAGCAAATCGCACAACTTATCCAAAAAGCGTGTGATGAGGCAATATTTGGAAAAATCGTACCGAAAGGAAATCATGCCCAAGAAAAAATACAAAACTTTGAAAATCAGTATTTTAAAGAATATTATTCCAATTATTCCGAAGTTCCTGCGAGCGAAAAAATGTCTTTTATATATAATCAAACTGTAAATAGTAAAGTTTCTATTATTTTTAATGCTAAAGGTTTACTATCTATTTCTACAAATTCTTATCAATACATGGGTGGAGCGCACGGCATGAGTTCAACCATATTTGATGTGTATGATTTAGAAACGGGTAAAGCCTTGAAAATCAATGATATAATTCGGGAGGAAAAGATGTCGGCATTGAACAAAATTTTGGAACGCAAATTGCGCCAAGAGCGTCAAATTCCGTCAGGCACTTCACTTTCGGAGCATGGTTTTTTTACTGACAACATTACGGCAAATACGAATTTTTATCTTGACCGTTCGGGCATCGGATTTTTGTATAATCAATATGAAATTGCTCCATATGCCATGGCTCCGACCGAGTTGTATATTCCGTTTGCGGAGTTAGAGG
>CAZNYR010000039.1:30774-35438 GCA_964577275.1 uncultured Cytophagales bacterium
CATTCTCAAGGCGAAAGGCATTGTCAGCAGATTATTAGATTAAACCAAGATTTTTTTTCACTTCAAACACTTTTGCGATTTTGAGGTTTGATAAGTTGAAATTTAATATTTAAAAATCTAAATCAATAAAAACGATGGGAGTTCAGATTGCTACGGACGAGAATTTTGATTCATTAGTTTCTGATAATCAGAAAGTTGTCGTCAAATTTTATGCGGGTTGGTGCGGAAGTTGCCGACTTTTTAAACCCAAATATAAGCGCATTGCCCAGGAGGATTCGTATCAAAATATTGCATTTTTGGATGTCAATGCAGAGGAAAATCCAGAGGCACGAAAATCGGCTGGCGTGAATAATTTGCCATTTTTTGCGGTTTATCAGGATGGCAAATTGGTAGATTGTATTTCGACCAATCAGGAAGATTCTTTTCGTGAACTATTAAGTAAAATTCAATAATATTATGCAAATTCCAGTAATCAAAAAATTAATCGAAAATTATTCTGTCGAACAGTTGCAACAAGCCGAAGAAGCGATTGCCGAAGAGAAAATTTCTGCTATCGAAATCGAAGGCAAGGATGCAGGCGAAAAACTGACACACGCCTACGCCGCACTCTGGATTTTGGAACAAATAAATGAAAATAAAACAGATTTTAAGACAGAATTACGGAATTATACCAAAAAGGTACGTATGTCAATTTCATAACTCAAAAAATTGGTCGATGCCCAAATGAATCGTATATTTGCGCCCTGTTATTTTTAAAACAAGCTGAAAATGAGTGAGAAAGGAAGAGTTTTGGTGGCAATGAGTGGCGGAATTGATAGTTCGTTGGCAGCCGTTCTGTTGCACGAACAAGGTTATGAAGTCATCGGTATGACCATGAAAACATGGGATTACGAAACTTCGGGTGGCACCAGCAAGGAAACAGGATGTTGCAGTTTGGATTCGATTAATGACGCTCGGACGATTGCCGTCAATCTTGGTTTTCCACATTATATTTTAGACATTCGTGCCGAATTTGGCGATTATGTCATTGATTATTTCACGGATGAATATTTGGCAGGACGCACACCAAACCCTTGTGTTCTGTGCAATACGCACATCAAATGGGATGCACTTTTGCGGCGGGCAGATAAATTGGGCTGCCAATATATTGCTACTGGACATTATGCCCAAATTCGAGAGGAATCTGGTAGGTATTTGATTTTCAAGGGTATAGACGACAAAAAAGACCAATCTTACGCCCTTTGGGGCATTTCGCAAGAAAGCCTAAGTCGGACATTATTTCCGTTGGGACAGCTTCGCAAATCTGAAATTCGACAAATGGCAATCGAACGAGATTTTTACGAATTAGCCCAAAAATCAGAGTCTTACGAAATATGTTTTGTGCCTGATAATGATTATCGTGGTTTTCTAAAAAGACGTGTCGATGGACTCGAAAAGCGTGTCGAAGGCGGGAATTTTGTGCTGGAAAATGGCACCGTTGTCGGACAACATCAAGGCTATCCATTTTATACGGTGGGGCAACGCAAGGGGCTGGGCATCGCCTTGGGGTATCCTGTTTACGTAACCGAAATTCGTAAGGATACCAATGAAGTTGTATTAGGCACGGATGACGAATTATGCCGTAATGCGATGTGGGTCAGCAAGTTAAATCTTTTAAAATATCCTCATTTTGAAGGAAAAGAGTTAGCCAGTATCACTAAAATTAGGTATAAAGATAACGGAACACCCGCCAAAATTACACAAGTAGGGAATCGGGTAAAAGTTGTTTTTGACCGCCCCGTCGCCTCGATTGCACCGGGACAGGCAGCCGTTTTTTATGAGGGGGACGATGTGATTGGTGGCGGTTGGATTGAATCCAGTTTCAATGAAAAATAATTAATTTTTAGGTATATTTAAATCATGAACCTATAAAGTTTCTAAACCTTATAGGTTTTTGTTTATCTGATGGATTTAATAATCTGACACGCTTATGAGTTTTATACTTTATTACCTGATAATCAAGCCTTTATCTCTTGTTCCTTTGTCCATTACATATATTTTTTCGGATATTTTATATTTTTTCGTATATCATTTGGGCGGGTATCGAACGAAAATCGTAACAAAAAATATAACTTCTTCATTTCCAGATAAATCACCCGCAGAAATTCGTCAAATTATCCAGCAATTTTATCGACATTTTTGCGATATTTTGGTTGAAAGTTTACATTTTTTTTCGATTTCAGAAGCCGAATTACGCCAGCGATTTGAGGTCAAGAATCCCGAAATTGTGGAAGCCTTTTACGAAAAACAGCAAAATATTGTGATGATGGGAGCGCATTATCATAATTGGGAATTGGTAGCTTTAGCCTCTAACTTACTCCAAAACCATCAGGCAGTAGGGGTTTATCGCCCGCTATCGGACAAATTTTTTGATAAAAAAATGCGTCAGAATCGTTCCAAATTTGGTTTAGAATTGGTTACAAAATGGGAGTTAATTAAGGTTTTTAAACGAAAAAATACAATTCCTGTGGCGGTTATGATTATGGCAGATCAAGCTCCCACCAATGACAAAAAACGCTATTGGACTCGTTTTCTAAATCAAGATACTGCCATGATTACAGGCACGGAACAATTTGCTCGAATGTATGATTTTCCAGTCATTTATACCCGAATTCATAAGCTCAAACGTGGTCATTATCAGGCAGTTCACGAAGTTTTAGAAACGAATCCCACACAAACGCAAGCGGGAGAAATTACTGAAAAATATGCCAGAATTTTGGAAAAAGACATCTTAAATGCTCCGCAATTTTGGCTCTGGACACATCGCCGATGGAAACAAAAACGGCTTGATGCGGCACTTTATAAAATACAAAAAGTAAAATAAAGACCTGCTTATCGTAATTTTACGATAATCAAAATCCTACCATAGATTATGATGCTGTATTACCTTTATTTTATGGGATTTATTGTCGCTGTCGGAGCGTTTCATACAAAATAATTCCGCTTGCCACCGAAACATTCAACGATTCGATTTGTCCTGTCAAAGGAATTTTTGCCTTAACATCCGCCATGGCTAATAATTCTTCAGAAATTCCATCCTCTTCTGAACCCAAAATGATGGCAGTAGGTTCTTGATAATTTACTTGATAAATCGAATGGGTTGTTTTTTCGGTGCAAGCGACAATCTGCAAGCCACTTTTTTTGAGGTAGTCGATTGTATTTTTCAAAGATGTTTCCCGACAAATCGGCACGTAATTAAGTGCGCCTGCCGAAGTCTTGAAGGCATCACTTCCGATGCGTGCTTTGCCCCGATTCGGTACAACAATCGCATTTACGCCCGCACACTCGGCAGTCCGACAAATCGCTCCAAAATTACGAACATCCGTAATTCGGTCTAAAATCAGAATCAACGGAACATCTCCTTTTTCATAAATAGACGGGATAAAATTTCCCAAATTCACAAAGGAAATCGGTGATAGAAAGCAAATTACGCCCTGATGCCTCTTTTGTGTAATTCGGTTAAGTTTTTCGATGGGTACTTTGGCTGTGGGTATGCCTCGTTCTTTGCAAAGATTTAAAATTTCAAAAATCTGGTCGTGTCGTAGATTGCCTTGAAATAAAACCGTATCAATATTTTTGCCTGATTTGATGGCTTCCGTAACCGGGTGAATACCAAAAACAAGGTCTTTATCAAATGATTGTTGTGGATAACTTTTCTTGTACATTTTTAAGAAATTCTAAATAACGAGGATAATATCAAGTTGCAAATAACGAGAATTAAATAGCAAAAATCAAAAATTATATTATGGTTTTTAAAATTATCTATCAACTTAAATTAGTTACATGAAAATATAATCATATTTCACTATTTTTTAAATTAAAAAAACAACCAAAAATAACGATTCTTTTAAATACTTTACAAACATTAAAATTAGTTATATTATCTAAAATAAAATTTCAATTTTAACTATTTTAATCAAAAAAACGCCATTTTACACCCACTTCTAATCCTCTTGGTTGAGCAAAATAAACAGGCGTTGTATAGTAGCCTTGTCCAATCAAATTTTGTGTCAGATTATTAATCTTTACAAACAGCAAAAATGACTTGATTTGTAAATTAAAAAATAAATCAATATTCAAATAATTTTCGACCTGAAACCGATTTTGTACATAAAATTGTTGGGTCGCAGGCATAAAACTATCGGCGTAATAGCCTGATTTATAGTGGAAATCAAGTCCTAATTGCGTGGTACGTTGCGAGCGAAATAATCGCCCATCCCGATAAATTTTGCCTGTAATCTGAAAATCAGGCATCCGAATAATCGCATGATTGCTATTCATGGTGTACAAAAATTCAATATCAGTACGCATCTTCCGCCACTTCAAATCTATATCCAATCCAAATTGTATTATTTCAAGATTAGATGTATGTTGTTGCGGATGTGCTAAGGAATCAAAATAGACATAATTTTGCAAATTGGTATAACTTATCGAAGGGCGAATTGATGCACTCGAAAAGCCCAATTTTAGACTCCCCGAATACCGTTCGGCATTCGTATTTTGAGTAATTGCCAACGTATCGCCCCAGCGAAAAAAACCACCATAAAAACGATTTTGTAAAATACTTGGCGCATAACTAAATCGTTGATAGCGCAAATCGGCTCGCTGATTCTTGAATCGTATAT
>CAZNYR010000040.1:0-27091 GCA_964577275.1 uncultured Cytophagales bacterium
CGCCGGTGTGTCCTACCATATCCGGATTGGCAAAATTAAGGCAAATGAAATCCGTTTCTTTTTCCTGTAATTTCGGAATGATGGCATCCCGAATATCAGCAGCACTCATTTGGGGTTGCAGGTCGTAGGTTGCCACTTTGGGCGATGCACACATCAGACGACTTTCGCCCTCAAATTCATCTTCTTTTCCGCCCGAAAAGAAAAATGTTACGTGCGGATATTTTTCAGTTTCTGCGATTCGGATTTGCTTTTTGCCCGCATTTGCCAAGACTTCGCCGAGAGTTTGGGTCAGATTTTGGTTTTGAAACAAAACTTCCACGCCCTCAAATGTTTCGTCATATTCGGTCATGGTGGCGTAATGCAAGTTCATTTTTTGCATGGCGTGTTCCTCAAAATCTTGTTGAGTAAGTGCTTGGGTAATTTGTCGCCCTCTGTCGGTTCGGAAATTGAAACAAATTACGGCATCTTCGGGCTGAATTTTGGCAATCGGCAAATTATCTTCATCGGCACAAATGATGGGCTTGATAAATTCGTCTGTGATGCCCGCTTCGTAAGAATCCTTAATGGCTACGGTAGGCGAAGGATATTTTGTACCTTGTCCCAGAACGATGGCATCGTATGCCAACTTGACACGCTCCCAACGTTTATCTCTGTCCATGGCGTAATATCGCCCGATAATCGTTGCGATTTTGCCGGTTGTTTTGGCCAGATGTTCCTGTAAATCAGCAATATAACTCATGCCTGCATTCGGGTCGGTATCTCTTCCGTCCGTAAAAGCATGAATAAAAAGATTTTCAAATTCTTGTTTTTGAGCCACCGTACAAATCGCTTTGAGGTGTTCGATATGTGAATGCACGCCACCATCCGAAACCAGACCGATGAGATGCAGTTTTTTATTATTTTTTTTGGCGTAATTTATTGCCTTGAGTAAACCCTCATTTTGTTCAAAAGACCCATCTTCAATGGCTTCATTAATTCGTACTAAGGTCTGATTAACGATTCGTCCTGCCCCAATATTCATGTGTCCGACCTCCGAATTTCCCATTTGTCCTTCAGGCAAGCCCACAGCTAAACCAGAGGCTTGTAGCTTACTGTTTGGATATTTTCCGTAAAGTCCGTCCACGAAAGGCGTTTTTGCCTCATCTACTGCCGAAATTGACGGGTCTTGGGCAATGCCCCAACCATCCAAAATCATCAAGAGAACTTTCTTGTTCATAATTTATAGGGATTTTATTCAATAGCAAATGTAACGATTTTCGGGAAAAAAATTCTTCTTTATCTGTGGCGAGGGTTAAAATCTTATTGAAATATTCTGAATCGCAGATATTTAGCCTTAGGACACCCTAAATTAGACGTGTTTACTGTTTTTTGGCAAAAATCTTACATCTTGGTATTTCAGAATAACAATGTCTATCCGTTTGACTTTTTAGCAAGATTTAACCTATTTTTCATGATCTTAAAACAAACAAAAACATTCATTTTGCGTTAAAAAACTAAGATTTCTAACTTTCTAAGAATCAAATGAAGTATCCTGAAAATGAGAATTTTAGGGATGAAATCCGATTTGTTTTTGCCGTGTATTCAAGTTTGGCACGATTTATTGACTTATAATTTATTGACAGGTAATAATTGAAATATTTAGTACAACGTGTTGAGATGATGTAATTGTTTGGAAATCAATGAATTACTAAATTTGAATCGTTGCTTAATGTCTTAATTCAACTTAAATATGATGCCATTACCTGATAATCATTGTAGTATTATATCAAAATGAAAACTACATCCAAATTACTACTTACATTTGATTTATTAAATATTGCATTAAAATTGTGATGCAGATTTAGGGATTTGACATTGGAACGATACAATTACTTGGTTATCAGCAAGTTGTATCTAAATCAATTCAAAAACTAAATGTAAATCACGTCTATACAGAATGATTAGGTAATCATTTTGTTCAAAATATAAACCAAAGGAGAAATTATGCCAATATCAACAGCAGTTCTTCAGAAATTTGACCAACTATTTGACCGTAAACCCTTGATTATTAATGCGCCCGGTCGGGTAACGATGATTGGAGAACACACCGATTATAATTCGGGATTAGGGCTTTTGGCGGCGGTCAATCGTTCGATTACTTTTGCGATTGCCGAAAGCACCCAAGACGTTTGCCGTGTTTATGCCGATGATTTGGCGGATAACATCGAGTTTAGTGCCGATGCACCTGAAATCCACAAAAAACAATGGGCAAATTACGTCATTGGAGTCGTGGGCGAATTTCGCAAAGCAGGACATTTTGTCAATAATTTTGATTGCATTTTCGGCGGAAATATTCCGATTGGCGTTGGGCTGGCTTCCTCTGCCGCCCTGACCGCAGGGTTGGCTTTTGCCCTCAACGAATTGTATGGATTCGGACTTTCGAAGATGGAATTAGCCAAAATTGCTCAAAAAGCCGAAAATAATTACGCAGGCGTGCCATGTGGAATTATGGATTTTGTGGCGTGTCTGTTCGGCAAAGAAGCGCAGGCGATTCGGCTCGATTGTCAATCCTTAGAATATCGCTACATCAGGTTGCGCCCCGAACGGTATCAACTCGTACTTTGCGATACACAAATCAAGCGTTCCTTGACCGAATCCGAATACAATATTCGTCAAAATGAATGCAAACAAGCCGTAACCGAATACAAAAAATTTTACCCTAACATCAAGAGCCTTAGGGATTTAACCATCAATATGGCATACGAATATCGGGAACATCTTTCCGGCAAATTGTATCCACGCTCTCGATATATTATCAAGGAAAATGTACGGGTCGAAAATGCGTGCGAAGACCTCGTCAATGGCGATGTGTATGCGTTTGGAGCGCAAATGTATCTTTCACACGAAGGTTTACAATATGATTACGAAGTAAGTTGTCGAGAACTGAATTTTTTGGTCGAACAGACCAAACGGGACGAAAACGTAGCAGGCGCACGAATGACAGGCGCAGGATTTGGAGGCTGTACGGTAAATGTTGTTAAGGATGATTATGTCCAAGAATTTACTGACAAAATGACCAAAGCCTACCGCGAAAAATTCAGTCGAGAATTACGCATTTATCCCGTCAAAGTAACCGAGGGCATTCGGGCAGTCGAAAATTAAAAAGGCTTTTCATATACAATTAAACCCGTTAGAAATCGAGTTTCTAACGGGTTTAACTTTCTGAAAATCAATCATTTAATCTATTTATTTTGGTAAAATTGTCCCGTCATTCTTAATTACCAAAGGTGTTTCGGGAAAATCGGCTTTGGTCAGTCGTTGTATGATTTTGACCGCCTGATGATTGGGGTCAGGAATAGGACCTCCCGGACGCAACTGGTGCATCGAAATAATTTTGCCTTTTTGGAACTCACCCGCCTGATTTACAGATAGTTGTATGATTGGCGATATGCCTTTTAGTCCTGTCAAACTAAACCGTTTGTAGGTGCAAAAATTACCCAAACTGTACGCAATAAACCGCTTTTTATATACCTCCACTGCCCGAACAACGTGCGGTCCATGCCCAAAAATCACATCCGCACCTGCATCAATCATTTTGTGCGAAAAGTCATAGACATTCCCTCGGTCTTCGTTATAATATTTTTCAGTTTTTCGTGTAACGTGTTCATGCTTAGCACCTTCCGCACCGCCATGAAACGAAACAATCACCATATCCGTCTTTGCAGCCACCTCCTTCACCAATGCCTGCGCCTCCGGAATATGTCGAATATCGACCGTTCCAGTATTGGGCGCAAATGCAATAAAACCATATTTTACGCCATTTTTTTCAAAAATAGCATACGGACAAGAAACTAATCCCGCAAACTGAAAACCTTTCTCTTTCAGGACTTTAGTCGCATTTTTTCGCCCTTCCCACCCAAAATCGCCCACATGATTATTGGCAATACTTAATACATCAAACCCTGCCGTTTTGAGATTGTCGATTAATTTTTCGGGCATTCGGAACGCATAACAAACCGATGGGTCGCTGCATTTTTTGACCGTTCCTCCCTCATTCAGAATCGTTCCTTCCAAATTTCCAAATGTAATATCAGCATCTTTTAAGAACGGAATAGCATCTTTTAACAGTTCTTTTCCATCATTAGGCGGAAGATATGAAGCATCAGGAAAATTTGTTCCAAGCATCATATCGCCTACGCCAACAATCGTTATATCTGTCGCAGAATCAGGAACTTGATGCGTGGCTGTTCCCAATTTATCCTGAATTTCAGCCTGTAAATTCGTGGCTTTTTTTTGAAGTATCTTGACTTTTTGCTCGTAGGTTTGTCCTTGAAGATTCAGACTAAAAAACAAAGTAAGAAATAAGGCAAAATGTTTCATTTTAATATTTTAGGTTTAGACGATTTGGAATCACGGTTCAGACGCTAATTTTTTAATCAATTAATTTTCGGATACCATCAATAATTCGAGTTTCGGGAACTTCGCTCGCCAACATCGCATCCATCCGAATCAAATCGGGATGCTCCTGTAAAAGTCCAGAGCGGTTCATGTATCGCTCGACAGTCGTAGCCGCATTTCGATTCCAGCCATTTTTGACCACCGAAATCCCGATACGATTCGCATAAGTCATCATCTGACACATCGCATCAATCGTGCGTTTGCCCGTACTATCCCAATCATCCCCATCCGTGCCGTGAAAAATATAAATATTGTAATCTTTGGCGAGTTGCTCCTGATTCACAATTTCATTAACCAGGTCAAAAGCAGGAAAAACTTGCGTACCGCCCGCTACGGATGATTTATAATAAGTGTAAAAATCTTCAACTTCTTTCGCTTCTGTATCATGTAATATAAATCGAGTTTCGATATTATTTTTGTATTGATACGTTAGCCAACTATAAATAAATAAATGTTGTGTCGTAACGACTTCGGTTGGTTTGCCATACATCGACCCCGAATAATCCCGCACAAAAAATACAACTGCCTGACTTTCAAAGTCTTTTTCTTTGGATAATACCCGATAGACATTATCCTTGGGGTTCATCAAAAAATTAGTCGTATCCAATTCGCCCTCATCCTGCACCCTTCCGAGTAGAATATTGGTCTCAATCATTCGGCGCAACGTTGCTTTTTTATCCAAAAGCTGCCCAAAACCCCGATTTCTATCCGTCAAGTCATATTTGAACTTGGTCAAAGAAGGTTTTGTGCCTTTATCTTTGAGATTGGGTAATTGGAATTTTTCGGTCAAAATTTTCCCCAAATCGAATGCCTCCGTCCCGATTTCATGGCTTCCGCCTCCACCCTCTCCTGCGCCTTGTCCTTCGCCCTCACCTTGTTGAGGCTCAATGGGTTGCTCTCCTAATACTTCGCCTTCCTCGCCTTCGCCCGAACCACCATTTGCGCCTCCTTCGCCATCTTCCGTAATCGAATCATCATGATAAAATTTAGTTTCTGTCGTGGTCGGGACAATAATGACCTCGCCTTTCTGACCGCCACCCGGCTTGAGTAATTTGCCTAATCGAATACGGCGCGGAAAACCATCTTCCTCGCGCTGTTTGTCTTTATCTAATAATTCATCCAAAGTTTGAAGGGCAACATATAATGAATTATTCAAGGTCATACCGCCAAAAATTTCAAAATCATTCCATTCATAAAATCCTCGAAACCAGTCTTTTATAGGATAATTTATCGCTTCGATTTCGTGTTCCATCGGACTATCCGCCAGCTCACGGCGTGCCAAACTTTCGGATTCGGTGTCCATGCCTTCGGACTGTAGTTTCAAAAAAATTGCTTCGTATTTGTTGGACATTGATGTTGTCTTGGTTTAGATAGTTACTTAAATAAATCGACCTTATCACGAAAAGTTTACCTCAGTTCTCCATTTAATCGCTGCTGCTCGAATCGCTATCACTCGAACTCGAATCGCTATCACTCGAAAATGATGAGCTATCTTGGCTGAAAAACGAATCGTCAAAATAACGACTACTGCTGTTTGAGGTTGTCGAAGATGCCGCACTTCTAACTGATTCTGAATCGGTTACCGAAGAAGAATCATCCGAGGAATTTTCATCGTTTATCGTTGTTTCGGTAATCTGCATTTGCATCGTATCATCCGTATCCAGGTCATCATCGATATCCTTTTTCTTTTGAGCGGTTTTCTGTGTATTTATGTTTTTTTTTGACTTTACCTTACCTTTGTAAGAACCACGCCGATATTTATTTTCGATTTTTTTAGAGGGCTTTGTGGTTTTATTTTCGGGGGTCTTCGGATTACTTTGTGGCTTAGAACTCCCTGATTTTGGGGAGGTTACGCTCAAATAATAAATAAATCCAACGATAACAATAATCCCGACAATGAACGTTGCAAAAACAAAAGATGACATACTTTTATGGTGTTTATAAGGTGAATGTTTAGATTCCAAATCTACCAAATATACATTTTTTTTTTGAATGAGCGAAATCTAAGATGACTTATTTTTAGCATTTTATCGTACAAAAAACAGGTCTTGAAGCGGTCTGGTACGAAATTTAAGGCATGAAAAAGGGATAAAACCTTGTCGCATGGTATTTTTTTGCCTATCTATGCCGTAATTTGCCGTAAATGACATATTTATTTTCAATAAATATCTGGTTATCAACTTATTACAAATGAAAATAAACTATTTTAAATACACATAATTAGCTTAATTTATCACTCAATTTGTTTGGAAAAATATGGATTCTCCCACCCCAATCAATACGCCTGAACCCAAAACGGAATCCTTCGATTTTATGCCCAAAGTGCTTATAGTCGATGATAAAGCCGAAAATCTGTACGCCCTTCGGAAGGTCTTGAAGGACACTGATGCCGAAATTGTCGAAGCGGATAACGGAAATGATGCCTTGATTGCGATTCTGAACCATGATTTTTCGCTCCTGATTTTGGATGTGCAAATGCCCAATATGGATGGTTACGAATTAGCCGAACTCATCCGAAGTGAAGATAAAAATCGTTCGTTACCTATTGTTTTTCTTTCGGCTGTCTTTTCCGATGAATTTCACGTTTTTAAGGGTTATAAATCGGGTGCAGTCGATTTTATTACAAAGCCATTTAATCCCGAAATTTTACTTTTCAAAGTCAATACATTTTTGGAATTAGCCAAACAACGTGCCGAAATTTATGCTCGAAATGAGGAGCTAAGTAACTCATTATCAGCCATAAATTATTTAAATAACGCATTACAAACCAAACAAGCCCAACTCAATGCGCTCAACGAGGAATTAGCCAACCACAATGAAACACTCGAAATGCGTGTCAATGAGCGGTCGGTCGAACTTTATGTATCAAACCGAGAACTTCGGCAGGCAAATAAAGAATTAGATTTATTCATTTATCGGGCTTCGCATGACTTGCGAGGTCCTGTGGCGACTTTGATGGGGTTATCACAAGTGGCTCAAATGGAGTCTGATGATTCGGTAAGTAAAACATATTTGAATAAAATTTATCAGACCGCAGACAAAATGTCAGGGTTGTTGCACAAGCTCTCGGCAGTAAATGCAATTAATGGAAAAATGGGAGAAATCAAACTAATTGATTTTGAAAGATTAATCAAATCAGTTTCGGAACATTTCAAATCAAAATTACAAACAATAGAATTTATTTATGAAATAGAACCAAACCTTACGTGTGTTTCTTTTCCGAGAATGTTAAAAATTATTTTGACAAATTTAATTGAAAATAGCCTTGCCTTCCAAAATCCAGAACAACAAAAGCCCTATATCCATCTCAAGATTCAGCTCATCGAAAACGACCTCGAAATCGTGATTCAAGATAACGGTATCGGCATCCCAACCAAATATGGCGATAAGATTTATGATATGTTTTTTCGGGGAACGGTCAATTCCAAAGGCAACGGGCTGGGGCTGTATTTGGTCAAAAAAGCCTCTAAAAAGATTAAAGGAACGGTTTGGGTTAAGAGCCGAGAGTTTCAGTTTACCGAATTTCATGTGCGCATTCCTCAACACTACGAAATGGTGAACTAATTTCAATTTTTAGCGAAAATTCGCTCAAATGAGCGAGGTCATTTTTTCCTGAAAATCAATGAACAGACTGCCCTAATTTATGATTTGCCCGTTACCGATACAGATTCAGAAATATACCTTATAAAAGGCACAAATCCGACTTGAATTTGTGCCTTTTACGATGGATTTAATTCAAATTATTTGTTCCCTAAATCCTTCAAAAGCGTTTCTACGGCTTTTTGAAGCTGTTGGTCTTCGCCTGTGGTGGCTTTTTCGTATTCGTTATTCACTTTTACGTCTGGCTCAAGTTGTTGATTTTCAAGATAGTTGCCATTTCTGTCTTTTGCCCCAACTTGCGGAATCCCAAAATACAAGGAATTATCCAAAAGCGTTTCCCACCAAACCGCCGTCATTGTACCAGGAACGGGCATTCCCACAATTTTGCCGATTTTCAAGGTTTGATAAACATAAGGAAAAGCGTGTGCATCCGAATAATTGCTTTCGCTTACCAATAAAATCGAAGGTTTTGTCCATTTACTAAACGGATCTGTTCCGATGTCATTACCTCGTGGCGAATATGTTACGTAAGTTTCGCCCCGAAAAAATGTCGCCAAATCGTCATGCAACCAACCGCCACCATTGAACCTCGTATCAATCACAATCGCCTCTTTATCAGCGTATCGCCCCATAACTTCGGCATAAACTTCTCGAAAACTCGCACTATTCATGCCGCGCACATGGACATAGCCCAGTCGTCCTTTGGAATATTTTTCGACATCGGCTCGCCGTTGTTTGACCCATCGTTCATAAAGTAAATTATTTTGCGCCCAAAATGAAATCGGCTTGATAACCTCCTCAAAACGCTTATTTTTTGTCGGGTCGAAAATCGTCAAAAGTGTGGGTTCGCCTGCCAATCGGTTTAATAATGCGAAATAATCCGCATCGGCTTTGACTTCTTGATGATTGATTTTTTCGATAATCATGCCTTCCGAAATAGGCTGTTTGGTTTCCAAAAGTGGACTTTTATCCAAAACTTCGGCAATTTTCAGCCCACTTCCTTCATAATTCCAGTCAAACAATGCCCCGAAGGTGGATGTTTGGTCGCCTTTGGGGTCTTGATGCCGATAGCCCGAACCCGTATGCGAACCGTTTAATTCGCCTAATAATTCGCTCAACATTTCGGCATAATCATAATTATTATTGATGTGTGGCAAAAATTTGGCGTATTCTTTTTTATAAAAATCCCAATCTACGCCATGTAATTTAGGGTCGTAGAATTTTTTGACCACCTGCCGCCAAGCGTGTTCAAACATATACTGGCGTTCCCCAGTTCGGTCTAAGTTCATGGGCGCAGAAAAACTGACACTTTTTTGGTCTTTTGAGCCAATTTTAATCTTTTTAATACTTCCGTCTGCTAATAGGAAAATATGTTCTTTTTTGGAATCAGTCGTCATTTGTACGCTTCGTGCGTTCATTTTTATCAAAAGTTTGGTTTTCTTTTCCCGAAAATCCTGTTCCCAAAGGTCAAATCCCTTTTCACCCATCGCCAAATAATACAATTTAGAAGCGTCTTTATCTAAAATCGCACCACCCAAAAAATTAGAATGAATCGTCAGGCGAACTTTTCGGTCTTCGATACCTTCCAAGTTGATTTTCAGGGGTTTAAGTTCTTCTTTTTTCGTTTCCGAATCCGAAGACTTGCCCTTTTTATCTTTCTTATCCGCTTGGGATTTGTCGTCTTTTTTGTCGTCTTTTTTTTGGGAATCTTTCCAGATTTCGTATTCTTCTTTGTTCATTTTGAAGATGTTATAATCTTCTTGATTGAAAAACATTCCGAATACATCGTCCTGCGACCCCCAACTGCCATGACTTCGGTAGCCGTATTTATCATTCATCCAAAGAATCATTTTGCCTTCGTTTTCCCAAATTGGGCGCGCATCTCCGTATCCGCTCTGGGTCAAGTTGGTAATTTTTCCACCTTGCGCCGACACCAAACCGATTTCAGAATTAAACCAAAAACTTGGTTCATATTGAATTAAGAACCATTTTCCGTCTGGACTCCATTGATACCATTGGTCGCCATCTGCATAGGAATATGCGTGATTGGTGGTAATATCTCGAATGGCTTTTGTTTTTAAATCAATAACTTTCAGGCTCATGCGTTCATGCAAATACGCCACCTCTTTGCCATCAGGCGAAAATGCTGGCTGGAAAGTTTCGGGCGCACTTTCCAAAATGGCTTCCTCCTTGATTTCCAAGGCATTATAAAAATGTTTATCCTCTTTTCGGACTAATTTGGTTTGATACAGATTCCAACTTCCGTTGCGCTCGCCAGCATACAAAACCGCCCGTCCGTCAGGGCTAAAACTTACCGAACGTTCCTGCTGGGCTGTATTTGTGATTCGTTTTGTGGTATTATATTCGGTCGAAGTAACGTAAACTTCGCCCCGAATAATGAAGGCAATTTCCTGACCATCAGGCGAAACTTCCATTTCGGAAATATTGCCTGCCTTCGACATAAATTCGGCATCATACCCCGCAAAATCATACGGAATTTGGATACTTAATTTTTTGGGTTCTGCGCCCTTTTCTTTCGTATATATCTGACCATCAAACGAATAGCAAAGTTTATCGCCTTGTGCCAAGCTCAAAAATCGGACAGGATGTTTTTCATGTTTGGTAATCTGTTCGATTTTCGAGGGGTCAGAAATTGACATTTTATGCACATTAAACGAGCCTGATTTTTCGGATAAATAATACATTTCGGATTCGTCCGAGTTATACACTGGATTGCGGTCTTCTCCCTCAAAATCAGTGAGATAGGTATATTTTTTGGTTTCCAAATCATACATCATCAAATCACGCGCAATGGACGAGGTATGATGCTTTCGCCATATATTTTCGTAACCTTTACGATTATGAAAAATAAGTTTTTTGCCTGCCTTATCCAAACGTGCATCGTTCGCTGAAACGCTCAAAATCAGGGAAGTACGTCCGCCTTTGGTCGGAACGGCGTACAATTCGTCCTGCACGCCAGACGGGAAAAGTACGTTTTGGACATCATCCTGAATCACGGCATTAAACAAAATACGTGCGCCATCAGGCGTAAACGAATTGGGAATTTCCGAATTGGAATGAAACGTAACACGTTGAGCCTGACCACCTTGCACGGGAATTGTGTAAATGTCAAAATTTCCATTTCGGTCTGAAGCAAAGGCAATCGTTTTGCCATCAGGCGACCAAATCGGGTAAGATTCAAATGCCGAATGGACGGTCAGTGGCGTAGCCAATCCCCCCTGGGCAGAAACTTTGAAAATATCGCCTTTGTAACTAAAGACAATGGTTTTTCCATCAGGCGAAATTGAAGGATAGCGCAACCAAAGGGCATCCTGAGCCATCACTTCGAGGCTCATCATCGCCAAAAATAAGAGAAAAATTCTCCTCATGGTGTTATGTTGTTTTGGTGTAAAATAAAGCCCAAAAGATACAGAAAAAACATTTTTGAACAGAAAAAAAACATTTTTTAGTCAAGATTGGTATAAACTTAGGACTACTTTCTGACGTAGTTAGCTTTTATTTGCAATACCAAACTACTTTTGATGCGTATCTTATTTTCATCAAATAACCTGTTTTATTACATGAATCCAAACTCAAGAAAACAATGAAAATTTCGTATGTTGCCTCCGCACTGGCTTCCCTTTTATTCGCATTAACTTCCTGTAAATCAGAACCTAAACAAGAAATCCAAACCGAAAAAACTTCCAATGAAATGACTACAAATCCGTATGAATCTCAACCCTATGTCGAACTGACACATCCCGAATGGTCAAAAAACGCCACCATTTACGAAGTAAATCTTCGGCAATATACGCCCGAAGGGACTTTTCAGGCTTTTGAAGCGCATTTGCCCCGACTCAAGGCATTGGGCGTGGATATTTTGTGGCTGATGCCGATTCATCCGATTGGCGAAAAAAATCGGAAAGGCAATTTGGGTAGTTATTATTCGGTCAAGGATTATTATGGCGTAAATCCCGAATTTGGCACGATGGATGACCTCAAAAATCTGGTCAAAAAAGCCCATGAAATGGGAATGTACGTCATTTTAGATTGGGTGGCGAATCATTCGGCTTGGGATAATACCTTAGTAAGTGAGCATCCCGACTGGTATTCCAAAGATTCAAAAGGCGATTTTCAGCCCACGCCTTGGTATGATTGGGAAGATATTATCGACTTCGATTATCAGCAGGCGGGCATCCGAAAATACATGACGGAAGCCTTCAAATTTTGGGTACAAGAAGCTGATATTGACGGGTTTAGGTGTGATGTGGCTGGCTTTATGCCGACTGATTTCTGGGATAATGTTCGTCAAGAATTAGACCAAATCAAGCCCGTTTTTATGCTGGCGGAATGGGAATCCAGAGATTTGCACCGACAGGCATTTGACATGAGCTATTCGTGGAGTCTTTACAACGAAATGCACGATGTGGCGATGGGAAAAGCAGGATTACACGTCCTGAACGAATATATGGCGCACCACGTCAATACATTTCCTCAAAATGGCTATCGCATGACTTTTGTTGATAATCATGATAAAAATTCGTGGGAAGGCACGCCCTTTTCACAATTTGGCGAGGCGGTCGATGTCTGTATCGTGATGACCTGCACGGCGCACGGTATGCCCCTGATTTACAGTGGACAAGAAGCCGGATTAGACCGAAAATTGAAGTTTTTTGATAAAGATTTGATTGAATGGAAAGAACATCCGCACGGCAAATTATATCAAAAATTATTTGCGCTCAAGAAAAAAAATCAGGCACTCTGGAATGGTAAATTTGGTGGCGAAATGGTCAAGGTTACCAATTCCGAACCCGAAAAATTACTTTCGTTTATCCGAGAAAAAAATAACGATGCGGTCTTGACCGTCCTTAATTTTAGTGGCGAAAATGTCCAAGCAAAAATCACAAGCGGCTATCATTTAGGAAGTTATACCGAATTATTTACAGGAAAAACCTATGAATTTACGGGCGATGATGCCCTGACACTCAAAGGCTGGGATTATGCCGTTTTTGTACGGAATCAATAAAAACCCAGACGACCTGCCAAGTCTTGAAAACTTGGCAGGTCTAACAAAAATGAGTATCTTTCAGAAATTTTTTTCAAATTATCATACCCAAACTGATAAGCACCATGTACAACGAACCCATGCTCAAAGAAAATGCCCTCGAAGGAAAGGTCATTTTAGTAACAGGCGGTGGCACAGGATTAGGACGTTCTATGTCCGAATATTTCCTCAAATTAGGAGCTAAAGTCGTGATTGCCAGCCGAAAACTCGAAGTGCTGGAACAAACAGCCCAAGAAATGATGCAGGCGCACGGCGGCGAAGTATTGCCCTTGGCGTGCGATGTCCGAAAATACGATGAGGTCGAAAAAACCTTAGAAACCATCATCGAAAAATTTGGCAAACTTGATGTCTTGCTCAATAATGCCGCAGGAAATTTTATCAGTCCCACCGAACGACTTTCGCACAAGGCATTCGATGTGGTTATCGGAATTGTCTTGCAAGGCACTTACAATTTTACATTAGCCACAGGCAAATACTGGATTCAACACCAACAAAAAGGCACCATCCTCAATATCGTAACCACTTATTCATGGACGGGGTCGGGCTATGTCGTTCCGTCTGCCTGCGCCAAAGCGGGTGTGCTGGCAATGACTCGCTCGTTAGCAGTCGAATGGGCAAAATACGGCATTCGTTCCAACGCCATTGCCCCTGGTCCGTTTCCCACCAAAGGCGCATGGGATAGACTTTTCCCGCCTGCCTTAGCAAAAAAATTAGACCCCGCCCAAAGAGTTCCCCTCAAACGAGTTGGCGAGCATCAAGAATTAGCCAATTTGGCTGCCTACATGGTTTCTGATTTTTCAGCCTACATGAACGGCGAAGTCGTTACGCTGGATGGTGGCGAGTGGCTTAGCGGAGCTGGCGAATTTAGTGGCTTAGAAATGATTTCTTCCGAAATGTGGGACGAAATCGAACGAGCGGTTCGAGGAGCAAACAAGAAAAGTTAATCCGCTGATTATCAACAATATATATTGAAATAATCCACTTTTTAAACTCCAAATCAAAACCGACTTGGAGTTTTTTTTGTGTCTTTGATTCCCAAAAAAAATTACCATGCCCCTACCCTTTCAGATACCGTTCCCGAATGATATTCGCATGATGAATCGGATGTCCTACAATCACAAAACCCAAACTTAATACCGAAATCTGAATCCCAGAAGCCGTACCTTTTTCGGTCAGCATGGATGGCGTAAAACTCCGAAATAAATAGATTGAAGAATCTCTAACCAACTGATATTCAGCAAGTAAATTCTGAATATCAAATTCCGTTTCCGTGTGCTGGGCATACTCGTTTTCGGAAAAACCCGCCAATTCGGTTTGGTCTTTTCGTGCAAATCGCAATGCCCGATATGCCATTATCCGTTCGGTATCAATGCAATGCCGAATGATTTGATTGACCGTCCATTTTTCAGGCGCATACGCAAAATTTTGATGTTTTTTTATCATTTCAAGGTCTTTTTCAAATGGATTTGAGCGTAAAGCCTCTAAAATTGATACATCTGGGGCTAATTTAATATATCGGTCATAAAATTTGGGCAGACTTTTAATGGATGATTTTAACATTTTATAATAGTATTAAATTGAGAAATTTATTTTACTATAATATGAATATTCGTATTTCGACCTTTGTCATCGCTACATGAAATCTTGACTTTGCCTCGTGGTGGCGCAAAAAATACTTCTTGGTTTTTATCGGCAATTTGGTGTAATTTATCATTGACATACCAATAAACTTTTTGCACATCATTCGCCACATGACACGCCAAAAATAGTTCTACTTTTTCCGTACCAATTTGGTAATATTCACGTCCTGCGATAGGCGAAATAATTTGGGGCGGATTGTCCTGATACACTTTCGTACAGCCCAAATCTTGAGGCGGAATTTTCTCATAAATGATTTGATTTTCTTCATAAAATCGCAACAATTCGGGCGAAGGATTCGGGTATAATTTTTTCTTATATTGACCATTTTTTGGCAAACAATGACTGGCATAGCTTAGCGTTTCTTCCGAATT
The DNA here is from genome assembly GCA_964577275.1 of uncultured Cytophagales bacterium. Lineage (GTDB taxonomy): Bacteria > Bacteroidota > Bacteroidia > Cytophagales > Thermoflexibacteraceae > UBA2561. Next base: position 15,115 of record CAZNYR010000040.1, read on the forward strand.
AACAAATACATATTTCTTTGATTCACAAGGTTTTATGCTTGAAATTCCAGGCATAAAATAATCTTGTACTGAATTATCGCAAAAATGCGATAAAGCCAAGCCGCTTTCCGTACATACACTTCGGATTTGCAATTTTCTGGGTTTTTCAAACCAATCTCTCGCCGAATTGTAATCAATCGTATTGAAGAGTCGAAAAAGTAAAGGCGTAGCCACGCCAGCCCCCGTGAGTTCGGGCGAGCCGTGTCCATCAAAATTACCCACCCAAACCGCAATTGTATAATCTTTATTAAAACCAATGCTCCACGCATCTCGTCGCCCGTAGGACGTTCCCGTTTTCCATGCAATTTTCGGAATACGTGGATTGTGTTGATAATCGCTCGGCAAATCAGGGCGTTGTACTTTTGTAAGAATATCCGTAAGCATGAAATTGGCTTCAGGACTAAAAATTGTACTTTTCAAAGTTTTATGCCTTTTTTGCCGAATAACTTGCAGAGGCTCATAAATGCCCTGATTCGCAAAAGAAGTGTACAAACCCGCCATCTCCCACAGGCTCACACCGCATCCACCTAACGCCAAAGAAAGCCCTAAATTTTTTTGATTTTTTCGGAGCGATTCAAATTGCGCTTGCTCCAGAGTTTGTAGCATTTGTGTTACGCCAATTTTGTCCAACATTCGTACCGCAGGCACATTCAGGGAATACGCCAACGCTTGTTCTACCGTAACTTTTCCATTGAATTTTTTATCATAATTTTCGGGAGCATACCCTCCAAAATCGGTCGGAACATCATACATTACATATTTTGGCGTAGCGAATCCCAAATCAAAAGACAGACCGTAAATCACTGGTTTTAAGGCACTACCCGGTGAACGCAAGGCTTTAATTCCGTTTACTTGTCCGGCGTGTTCGATATCCGAAAAATCAGGCGACCCCACATAAGCCAAGACTTCTCGGCTGGCATTATCAATGACCAAAACCGCCGAATTATGGACATCAATCCGCCGAGTTCGAGCCGCATAATGTTGGGCAATCTGCTCGGCTTTCGTCTGAATATTGAGCGAAATTGTCGTCTGGATAATCTCTTGATTCGGGAAATGTTGATGCAAATAAAAAGCCAGATGTGGGGCATAATTAGGTGGGTTTCTGCGATAGGCATCAAGCGGTTCTTGCAAGGCAGTTTCAATTTTATTTTGGTCAAAAACACCTTTTTTTTTGAATATTTTGAGCCATTTATTACGTGCTTTTTCGATTTCAGGATTATTTTTTCCCAGTGCCAAAGAAGTCGGACGGTTCGGCACAATCGCCAAAGTCGTAATTTGTGCAATGCTTAATTTATCAGGCGTTGTCCCAAAAAACAACAATGCCGCCGATTTGATGCCTTCGATATTTCCGCCGTAAGGCACTAAATTAAGGTAAATTCTCAAAATTTCATTCTTGGAATAATACCATTCTAATTGCATTGCCCGAAACATCTCCCACATTTTATTGAAATAAGTTCGGGGTTTCGGGTCGAGCAATCGAGCCACCTGCATTGTAATTGTCGAAGCTCCTGAAGTGCGTTTGCCCCTCCAAAAATTATTGCCTAAAGCCCTAAAAATTGCCATCGGATTAATGCCAAAATGATAGTCAAAATATTGGTCTTCTTTGGTCAAGAATGCGTCCCGTAATTCGGACGTAACCTCTTGATTTTCAAGTTTAGTACGCCATTTATCATCCGAACTCAAAAAGGCATGAATGATTGTGCTGTCTTGGGCTTTCATGATTTGGGCATACGGAATTTTGACTTCAAGCGGGAATAAAAAATTCAATACCAAAAGTAGGCACACAAAAAAAATTCCGAATAAAAAAGGTATTCGGAAATATTTGCGTTTTAGAATATTAATTCTCAAAATAATCAATTTGATTTCTTAAAATAGTTTAATATCTTGGGTTAGCCATGCTTTGGCTTCTGCCCTATCATCAAAATATCTGCTTTGCAGAACGGCTTGCGTTTCTTCCTCGTCCATCGTTTGTTCGATAGAAACTTGGGCGAAAATATCTGGCGTAACCAAAAATGCCACTTTTCGAGTGCCTGCCTGCGCCAATTTAGGCAATAAAGCGACTGTCCACTCCTGAATTTTTGGCGAAATCGTGAAATAAAATCGGCTCGAATCAACGATGTAGCCATGTACTTTATATTTAACCGCCGTTTCGACCTGTGCCAGCATTTCGGTTTGATAATCTGTGTCTTCCATTTGGTCAGTATGATTCCACAAAATATCAAAATAACGTAGGAGTTTATCGTGCTTAATGACCTGAAAATGAGATTGATATACGATTTCCATGTGTTTTTTAGTGATTTTGGAACAACAATGATTTTGGTGCGATTTTAATTTTTTAGAGGTGTACTATTTGCCAAATTTTGGGCTAAATTACGACCTAAAATGGGAAAATAAAAGCAAAAACTTTGCAAAAATAAACCCTTTTGATTTTTAGGATTCAGATTTTTACCTTATTTTCGAGTAATTTTTTAGAAAGAATTTCTGACAAGATAGAGATAGATTCTTATCCAAACCTGATTAATTAATCGAACAATATGAAAATTCGCTTTAGTATTGATTATCACACCCATTGGGGACAAAACGTGATGATTTCTGGAAATATCCCCGAACTCGGAGCATGGGACGAATCCAAAGCCCTAAATATGAACTCTAAAATTGGAATTGGAGGCAGATGGGAAGTCGAAATTGAGGTCGCACAGAGCAAAAAATTTGACCTCGAATACAAGTATTTTATCCAAAATAATGGAGGCACAAAAAGTTGGGAATGGGGAGATAATCGCAATATTACGATACTTCCATCCAGACATCATTTGGTTTCCGTCAATGACTTTTGGCGAGCAGCTACGGACGAGGAAAACACCTTATTTTCTTCCGCTTTCATCAATGCGTTATTGCGTCCAAATCTTGAGCAAAAATCCATCAAAACCACATCCATTCCCAAACCCAAAGCGGATGAAACTACAGTTCGATTTCAGATAAATGTTCCTCGCATTGATGCCGCCCATCAGGTTTGTGTAGTTGGTGAAAATCAAGCACTTGGCGCATGGGATTCCGCCAAAACTCTCATTTTAGAGCATGAACATCATCCGTTATGGACTGGCGAAATTGTGGTCAAGAATACGGAATTTCCAATTCATTATAAATACGGAATTTATAATCCCGAAACCCAGAAAATTGATATGTTCGAGGCAGGCGAAAACCGAGTGTTGGCTGCCGATTCGGAAAAGACTGCCAAAGCCTTGACCGTGCGTACTGATGAGAAATTTCGCTATCCCGTTGGGGCTTGGAAAGGCGCAGGCGTGGCGATTCCTGTGTTTTCCTTACGCACCGAAGAGAGCTTCGGCGTAGGCGAATTTTTGGACATCAAAAAACTGGTCGATTGGGCAAAAAAAACAGGATTAAAACTGGTTCAGATATTACCAATTAATGATACCACCGCCAAGCTGGATTGGGGGGATTGTTATCCTTATGCTTCGATTTCGGTCTTTGCCTTACATCCGATTTATATCAATCTGAAGGCTATCGGGAGTTTATCATCCCAACTGACACAAAAGATTATTGACCAAAGAGGCACGGCATTAAACCAATTAGATGGCTTAGAATATGCGGATGTGATTCAGCTAAAATTTCGGTTTTTGCGCCAAATTTATCAGGAACAAAAAGCCAGTTTCCTACGAAGCCGAGATTTTGAAACGTTTTATGATGACAACAAATATTGGTTAGCTCCCTATGGTGCGTTTTCCTATTTGCGAGATTTGCATGGCACGCCAGATTTTTCGACTTGGGGCGAATATTCGTATCTCAATTCGGCACAATTAGACGAATTTATTGATAAGAAACAATCTCATTATGAGGAGATTGCGTTTTATTATTTCCTTCAGTTTCATGCCGATAAACAACTCAAAGAGGCGACCAATTATGCCCGTGAACATGGCATCGTCCTGAAAGGCGATATTGCGATTGGTATTTTCAGGAATAGCGTAGATGCGTGGTCTGCACCGCAATTTTTCAATATGGATGGGCAAGCAGGCGCACCACCCGATGACTTTTCGGCAACGGGACAAAACTGGAAATTCCCGACCTATAATTGGGAAGCAATGGAAGCCGATGGCTATACGTGGTGGACAAAACGAATGCAACAAATGGCGCATTATTTCGATTCGTTTCGCATTGACCATATTCTGGGTTTTTTCCGAATTTGGGAAATTCCGCACGACTATACCGAAGGCTTGATGGGCGCATTTAACAAATCATTGCCCGCCACCAAACAAGAACTTTCGGATTGGGGCATTTGGTTTGATTACGAAAGACTATGCAAACCTTACATCCGAGAGCATTTCCTCAATGAGCGATTTTTTGAACACACCGATTATGTGAAGGAAAATTATTTGGAGGAATATTATCCGGGTTGTTATCGCCTCAAACCACAAGTGGATACGCAACGCAAAGTCGAAAAATTATTGACCTTGCCAGATAATGCGCCTGCTCACGAAAAGACACGCTCCGAAAAAATCAAACAAGGTTTATTGAGTTTGCATGGCGAAGTCATTTTTTTTGATGCGCCGGGAACAGTCGATGAAAAATTCAACCCCCGAAATGCCATGCAACATACCAAATCGTTCCAAGAGTTAGATGGCGGAATGCAGGCGCGTTTGAATGAATTTTATACGCATTATTTCTACAAACGCCACGAAGATTTTTGGCGAGGCGAAGGATTACGCAAACTGCCCGTCATCAAAAATGCAACCAATATGCTCATCTGTGGCGAAGACTTGGGCATGGTTCCTGATTGCGTGCCCGGTGTGATGAAAGAGATGGGAATGTTGAGCCTCGAAGTACAACGAATGCCCAAAAATCCGAAGATAACTTTCGGACACCCAGCCGATTACCCGTATATGTCCGTGGCGACTCCCTCATCGCACGATACCTCCACGATTCGGGGTTGGTGGCAGGAAGATACCAACGCCACCCAAAAATTTTACAACGAAATTCTGGGGCATTGGGGCGGTTCCCCATTTTATTGTGAGCCATGGATTGTGCGCGATATTGTGGTACAACATTTATATTCGCCGAGTATGTGGGCAATTTTTCCGATTCAGGATTTGATTGGAATGGACGAGCAATTACGCTTAGAAGATGCTGATGCTGAACGAATTAACGAACCCAGCAACCCAAATCATTACTGGCGTTATCGTTTCCATATCAAGATGGAAGATTTGTTAAAAGAAGATAATTTCAATGAAACATTACGTAATTTGATTACGCAATCTGGACGAAATACTGCCTATTAAACACGGATTTCACCCGATTTTTTATGGAATGAAAAACAAAAAAAACTGCAATTTCAAGTCAAATTGCAGTTTTTTTGTGGGTTCATTTTCCTAATTCTCCCGTAAAATTTATCACTTTTACATTTTATAACAATTTAATTTGGAATACTCAATGGATTACATCAGAGGCATTGTGGGCATGATTTTTTTGATAAGTGTGGCGACACTTTTCTCATCCAACCGAAAACAAATTGATTGGCGGCTGGTCGGTGGCGGTTTGGGCTTACAGTTCGTTTTGGCGATTTTGATTACACAAACCGAATTTGCAACCCTCTTTTTTTCCTATATCAGCGCAGGATTTATTCGGTTTCTGGAATTTTCCAGAGATGGTGCAATTTTTCTGTTTGGCGACCTTGCCAAAAATAGTTATGCCGATGCAAGTGCTAAACACGAATTTGGCGTGATTATTGCTTTTCAGGTCTTGCCCGTGATTATTTTCGTGTCCGCAGTTTCCTCTGGATTGTATTATTTAGGGATACTTCAAAAATTAGTTTTTGGAATCGCTTGGTTCATGTCAAAAACGATGCGCCTTTCTGGGGCAGAAAGTATGTCGGCAGCGGGCAATGTTTTTTTAGGACAAACCGAAGCCCCTTTGCTGGTTCGTCCTTTCATTCCGCACATGACACCATCCGAAATTATGTGCCTCATGACAGGCGGAATGGCAACGATTGCGGGAAGTGTTTTGGGGGCTTATGTTTCATTTTTGGGTGGAAATGACCCCGCCTCGCAACAAATTTTCGCAATTCATTTGCTTCGTGCCTCAATTTTGAATGCTCCTGCGGCGATTGTCTTGTCCAAAATCCTAATTCCAGAAACCGAAAAAATTGATACCAAATTACAAATTCATTCCGAAAAAAATGCCGTCAATCTGATTGATGCCCTTTCGATTGGAGCAGCAGACGGACTGAAATTAGCCTTAAATGTGGGCGCAATGTTGATGGCTTTTGTTGCTTTGATTTTTATGGTAAATTATATTTTACAAGATGGGATTGGTGCAGCCTTAGGCATCAACGATTGGATAAAAGAAAGTACGAATCATAATTTTTCTGGTTTATCATTAGAATATGTCTTGGGTCAGTTTTTCAGACCCATTGCCTATATGGTCGGGGTCGAATGGTCAGAAACGCTGCAAGTGGGCAGTCTTTTAGGACAAAAAACCGCCATTAATGAGTTTGTGGCTTATGCCAGTTTGGGCGAAATCAAGGAATCATTAAGCGATAAATCGGTCATTATCGCCACCTATGCCCTTTGCGGGTTTTCCAATTTTAGTTCGATTGCCATTCAGATTGGCGGAATCGGTGGCATGGCACCCAACCAACAAGGCACATTATCCAAATTGGGCTTAAAGGCTTTATTGGGCGCAAGTTTGGCGTGTTTGATGACTGCCACGATTGCGGGCGCAATTTTATAACCCAAATAATTTGACACAAAAAAAGCCATAAATTAATCCGAAAATTAATGTATGGCTTTTTTTATAAGTTACTGATAATCAATTACATATCTTTCATTAAATTGGCTTTGAGCTTGTCAAATTCTTCTTTGGTAATTGCGCCTTTATCGTACAAATCGGAAAGTTCTTTGAGGCGCATAAAAATATCCGAAGCCGAACTTTTGCGTTGCGAATTATCGGCTTTTTTCGGCTCAAATTCCACATCTTCGACCTCAATATCAACGTGTGGCGCACTGCGTTTATCCGTAGGCACGGTATCTTTTTTTTCCTTTTGTTCTTGATTTTTTTCCTCTTTGGCGAGGTCTTCGGCATAGGATTTTCCTTTCTCGAATTGCTCCTCATAAAAGTGCTTAAAGTCCTCCACATCAAAGTCTAAGAACGTGCCGCCACTTTCAAAATGCCGAATAAAAACCTGTCCCATCGCATAGCTCGAAGCCCCCGAAAGTATTGCCATACTGACCCCGCCAATAATCGAACCATACACAGGAATAAATTTGAGCGCATTTGCCGCCAAGCGCGACAAAATACTGCCCGAAAGCGCACTAATCCATGATTTAATTTGATTTTCGGAAAATTCCACTTCATAAACCGTAGAAATTTGTTTAATCATATCAATCTGAACCGCCGTTACTGCCACAATATCCGCCACAGGAAACGGAATTAAACCCATTCCCATCGACCATAGCACGCTGCCACGCACGATTTCATCTGCTTTATCTCGTTTTGGAGCCATAGAACCTTTGATTTTTTCAAACATTTGGTCTAACAAAAAATCTATCACTTGACTTGAGGTTTTGTGTTGTCTAACTTTTGTATCGGTAAAATCGGAACTTTTTTCGAGAATTTCGATGGATTTTACCAAATTTTTTAACGAATTTCCACCGCCCATCGTTCGGAGATGCTCTAAAGTTCACGGCTTTCGTCAAAAATGAACCGCCAAAATTATATTTTTCGGATACCGAAATTCAAAAAATCGTATCTTTGCACTCATTTTTACAAAATGCCCGTCCAGAATGGGTTAATTTTCAGATAATCAACGCCATAGATTCCGTATCGCATGAAAACCAAAGGACTCAAAAAAGATAAAATTAATATCATTACCTTAGGATGTTCTAAAAATTTGGTGGACTCCGAAGTATTACTTACTCAACTGAAAGCCAACCAGTTAGAGGCTACGCACGAAAACCAAAAAGACGATGCCAACATTATTATCGTCAATACCTGTGGCTTCATTGACCGAGCCAAAGAAGAATCGGTCAATACTATTTTGGAATATGCCCAAGCAAAATCCGAACATAAAATTGATAAACTTTACGTAACTGGCTGTTTATCACATCGTTATAAAGATGATTTAGCCTTAGAAATTCCCGAAGTAGATGCGTGGTTCGGCACGATGGAATTGCCTTTGTTGCTCCGAAAATTCAATGCAGATTACAAACATGAACTCTTAGGCGAGCGAATTACGACCACTTCCGCACATTATTCCTTCCTCAAAATTGCCGAAGGCTGCGACCGTCCCTGCTCATTTTGTGCTATTCCGCTGATGCGCGGAAAACACGTTTCCAGAACCCTCGAAGAGTTGGTCAAAGAGGCGCAAAATCTGGTCAAAAATGGCACAAAAGAACTAATTTTGATTGCACAAGACCTTACATATTATGGACTGGATTTGTACAAAAAAAGGGAGCTTCCTGAATTATTATGCCGTTTATCCGATATTTCAGGGCTGGAATGGATACGTTTGCAGTATGCTTATCCTGCAGGTTTTCCCTTAGAAATTCTGGACGTAATGAACGAACGAGAAAACATTTGTAAGTATTTGGATATGCCTTTACAGCATGGTTCTACGGAAATGCTCAAGGTCATGCGGCGAGGAATTACACGCCCAAAAACCGAAGAATTAATTGATAAAATCAGAACAAAAATTCCTGATATAGCCTTGAGAACCACGCTCATAGCAGGGCATCCGCACGAAACAGAAGCCGACTTCGAGCAGATGTTACGATTCGTGGAGAAAACTCGTTTTGACCGCTTGGGAATTTTTCAGTATTCGCACGAAGAAAACACGCATTCCTTTTCGATGCCCGATGACATTGCCCAAGAAATAAAAGAGGAGCGCACCCATGCCATCATGGAATTGCAACAAGGCATTAGTTTTGAACTCAATCAGGATAAAATTGAGAAAGAATATAAAGTATTATTTGATCGAAAGGAAGGCGATTATTTTATCGGACGAACCGAAGCGGATTCTCCCGAAGTAGATAACGAGGTCTTGGTTGATGCCAATAATCCAGATAATTTTGTCCGAATCGGCGATTTTGCCCAAGTAAAAATTACGGAAGCAGGCGATTTTGACCTATTCGGGGAGGTCGTCAAATAGCACGCCAAACCGTATTTTAATTCGATAACCAAACCGAATCATAAATTGATGGATTTAGCAACAAGTTTTGATAACTTCAAGAATATCAAGGTCTTAGTCGTAGGCGATGTCATGATTGATTCCTATTTGTGGGGCAAAGTAGAACGCATCTCGCCCGAAGCTCCCGTGCCTGTGGTCAATATCCAAAAAAGGGAAAAGCGACTCGGTGGCGCGGGCAATGTCGCCCTGAATATCAAGGCGTTAGATGCCAAACCCTTGCTCTGTACCGTGATTGGGAACGATGCCGATGCCCAGATTTTAGAACAATTATTGGACGAAAATCAGATTAGTACGCAAGGAATTATCCGCAGTTCGGCACGAAAAACTACCATCAAACACCGTGTTTTGAGCGGTTCACAACATTTATTACGCATTGATTCCGAAGACCGTCATCCGATTAATTCGTCCGAATCGGCACGACTTTTGAGCGTCTTTGAAACCCTAACCCAAGAGGTCGATGTTATTATTTTTCAGGATTATGACAAAGGCGTTTTGACGGCTGAAAATATCCCTTTGATGCTAAAAATTGCACAAAAAAAACAAATTCCGACTGTTATTGACCCCAAGAAACGAAATTTTAATGCCTATCGGGGCGCAACGCTCTTCAAACCAAACCTCAAAGAACTCCGAGAAGGACTCCATTTGGAAATATTGCCCACGCTCGATAGTTTGTCCGAAGCCGTGCAAATTTTGAAGGCTGAAACAGGCATCGAAAATGCCATGATTACGCTATCGGAGCATGGCGTTTTTATTCATTATCAGGCTGATAATCAACTTATTCCAGCACATAAACGCGAAATTTCTGATGTATCTGGTGCAGGCGATACGGTGGTCAGCGTGGCGAGTCTTTGTTTGGCGGCGGGTTTTTCGGGAAAACTCATCGCCGAAATTTCCAATCTGTCAGGTGGTTTAGTTTGTGAACAATCTGGCGTAGTGCCAATTTCCAAAACTAAATTATTGACAGAAGTCCTCAAATTAATAGCGACAAAATAGATTATTTGAATCCATCAAAAAACTCGAAATGTGGCGAAAAATCTGATATTTTTGCCACATTTGGAGCGGGATACCAAAGTCAAAATCTACTTTTGACCGTTAAAATAATCTTGAATCGGAATCCGAAAAATATACGTTTTGCCATTCGGCACAAACGAATAATCCGCACTATCCAACCATGGATTATACAATTTCAGCACGCGGTACGAAATTCCGTATTTCTGGGCAAAATCAGTCAAATTGATAGTTTTTGAAATTTCTATCTCTTTGTATTTCAGGGGTTTATGTTTTTCATCAGGTTTGACAAAAAAACCATATTGTTCAGGATTTTGCAAAATAATTTTTAGGGCAACAATCCGAAAAATATAGCGATACGTTTCCCGATTGAGGTACAAATCGTAATAATTTTCTGTTTTTTGTGCTTTGAGGGCATTATTTAGCCCAGCCATGCCCCGATTATAAGAAGCGGCGGCGCACGTCCAATTCCCAAATTTTTCATAAGCCTGTTTCAGATACTGGCACGATGCTCGTCCCGCCCGAATGGGGTCTTTGCGTTCATCGGCTATCTCGCTGATTTCCAAGCCAAACTGCTTGGCGGTCGGCTCTAAAAATTGCCAAAAACCCAATGCTTTTTTGGAAGATAACGCATATTCGTCAAGATTACTTTCGGCAATCGCCAAATAGAAAAAATCTTCAGGAACGCCCTCTTCTTTAAGCATCATTTTGATAGAATCTTCCCAACGTCCCGCTCGTTTGAGAACAAGCAATGTGTTGTAAGGTTTATAGACATTAAATTCAATTTCCCGAACCAATCGTTCCCGAATTTCGTGGTCATTTAAAGGCAATTTTTCACCTGCAAAATCCGCATTATCAGGCATATATATCGAATAAATTGGTCTGATTTTAGGATAAATCAACGTATCGGTTTGGGCATACATCCCGTGAACAAGACTCAACATAAAAGCAAAAAATAATAACTTTTTAACATTAAATGTGCAACAATTTTTCATCTGTTTGTGGGAATAATTCATATTCTAAAATTTGATTGGATGATTTAATTTACTTACATTTATCATACTAAAATGATATTGAATAGTTTGTGATGTATCTGGTTTTGTTCATCAAATCAATACCTCCAAATGTAAGTCATCATCAGATACTATCCAAGTGCTTGATGAAAATAAAGAGCCTTTTTTATTTCTAAATATTTGATAATCAGTTCATTACAGACCATAAAATCGTAAGCGAATGTACTTCAAAGCAGACCTAAAAGATGATGTTCTTCGTGGGCTATTGATGGCTCAGCTCCGTGCCGTAGGATTAGTTTGTGCGGAAAACAAAAAAAATCCAGCCATCATTCATATTGCTAATCAGGAAGCAGAAATTGCCTTAGGCGTAGCGGATGGCAATGTTTTTGTGGATGCTCCTTCGTTTGTCAATGATTTTATTAAGGAAAATCCAGCCTCACGAGTATTAATTGTGATGATTTTGGTCGTGGCGGCGGGGGCATATTTTTTTTCGATTCAATTAATTTTGGCAATTCCGCTGCTGCTGGTGCTGTATTTATTCATTTTTTATCGCACGTATCAAACGACCAAAGCCGAATATGAAGCCCAAGCCAACCTGTACGTTGGTGTTATGAAAGTCTTGGCGGGCAGCATATTTTTGAGCGTGGTGCGTGAAGGCGGAGCAAGCGCGCCTCCGCCCGAAAAAAAAGCGCACGATGAGAGCGCGCAGAGGATCGTCAGT
>CAZNYR010000040.1:27101-35177 GCA_964577275.1 uncultured Cytophagales bacterium
AAAAAATTCGTTGCATCCCGCCATGAAATTTATATTTTTTCTCATCATTTTGTTTGCGCTTGGGGCATATGTGGTCGGGCGAGAATTATTGGTCATGATTCCAGTTTTGCTCTTGGTTTATGTCTTGGTCAGCATCAAATTGTATCGAGATAGTTTACCACCAAAACCTGAACCTGAACCTGAAGATGAACCCGAAACAGAAGAGGAAGAAAGTGAAGAAGAAACAGAAAATGAGGAAGATAAACCCGAAGATTAATCTGAAAATCATTGGCATTACGCCAAAAAAAATACATATCTTTGCGGACTTTTTGGATAAAAAAACAGCCAAAAAGTCCGTTTTTTATTCATAACTTATTCATAATTAAATCATTACAAAAATGAAAATAGTCGAGATTATAGGGTATCACAGAGCAAATCTCGGTAAGAGTACCGCCAAAAAATTACGAAGAGAAGGCAACGTACCGTGTGTGATGTACGGAGGCGAAAAACAAGTACATTTTTATGTACCCATGATTTTGTTCCGTGATATTATCTATACGCCAGAAGCCGCTTTCGTCAATGTCGATATTGAAGGAGAAGAACATACGTGCATCTTGCAAGATGCTCAATTTCACCCGGTTAGCGAAATTATTATACATGCCGACTTCTTGGAATTGAATCACGACAAGCCCGTAACGATGAATATTCCCGTCAAATTGGAGGGAACTGCGCCCGGTGTCCAAAAGGGTGGTAAATTGATTACGAAAGTCCGAAGGCTAAAAATTAAGGCACTGCCCAAAGATATGCCCGAACAAATTTTGTTTGATGTGAGCAAAATGGATTTAGGAAAATCTATCCGAGTAGCTTCAGCACAACGAGGCGATTTCCAAATCATACAAAATGACTTAACTACTGTCGCTTCGGTCGAAATTCCGAGAGCCTTGCGCGGAAAAACTCAAGAAGAAGAAGAAGAAGGCAAAAAGAAATAATACCTTTCGGTTCGTGGATTTTCAACCCCTCAAGCAAATATTGTATTTGGTTGAGGGGTTATTTTTTTGCTTTAGAGTTTAGCTAAAAATCTGAAAATCAGCTTTTAACAAATCTTCCCAGTAGGTGGGATAAGATTTTTCGACTACTTTGGGTTTTTCGATTTCGACCCGAAAATATAGTGCTATGGGCGCAAAAGCCATCGCCATGCGGTGGTCTTTGTAGGTGCGTATTATTTCGGTGGGCTTCGTAATTTTTTGATTTGGCAAAATATGTAATTCCTCATCTCCGATAATACGAGTGTGGATATCAAACTTTTTGAGTTCTGTTGCGATGGCATCAATGCGGTCAGTTTCTTTGATACGCAGACTTTCTAATCCCTTCATTTTCAGGTAGATACCTCTCATTCCTGCAATAACCGCTACGGTTTGTGCCAAGTCGGGACAATGCGTAAAATCCCATTCCAGTTCCGTTTGGGATTGAATTTTGGTTAATCGGATGCCTGTTTCTGTAAATTCGGTTTTTACGCCTAATTTTTGCATAATTTGGATAATTTCCCTATCGCCTTGATATGATTTTTTCCGTAAACCCCATAAATCAATTTGGGCTTCTTCTGCCAAAGCAGCGATAGCATACCAATAGCTTGCGCCCGACCAGTCAGACTCTACGGTATAGTTTGAGGCGATGTATTTTTGAGGGGCAATTTTAATGCAATTTTCTGTCCAATCATACTGAATACCAAAGTGTTGCATCAGATTTAAGGTCATCTGAATGTATGGTTTTGAACCTATTTTACCTGTCAGTTCTAAGGTCAATCCTTGTGGCAAGACAGGGGCAATCATCAGCAAAGCCGAAATGTATTGGCTACTGACATCGCCACGTATCTGAATATGATTTTTTTGAGATTTGAACGTCCGAATCTGAATGGGCGGATAGCCTTCGTTTTTTAGATAGTTTATTTCGGCACCCAACTCTCGCAACGCATCGACCAAAATTTTGATGGGGCGTTCCTGCATCCGATTTGTGCCTGTCATTATCGTATTTTCCCGATTCGTTACGGCACAAAAAGCAGTCAAAAACCGCATGGTTGTTCCCGCATCCAGCACATCAAGTTCGGTATCCGAAAGGGCTAACAGGCGTTGCATGGTTTGGGTATCTCGTGCGGCTGATAGATTTGCTAAATCGGATTTTTTTTCAGATAAAGCATTGATAATCAATACTCTATTACTTTCACTTTTGGAGGAAGTCAGGCGAATATCCGCCCGAATTTTTCGGGTTGGGTGCGTGATTTTAATGGAATCCGCATCAAAGAATTTTGGCATTTTCTTACAAATTTTAGCGTTAGAATAGGCTTTTGAAATTTTCGTCAGGTTTGCCTTATCACAACAAACATACTCATAAGTTAGAAAATGTCTTGGGAATGGTCAATAAAAAAATACCCGTGCCAAAACCGTGTTATGATACGAGTATTTTTGGAATAAACTGGATATTGTTATCGCTCCTCAAGAGGGACATACGCACGCTGGGTATAGCCTGTATAGAGCTGTCGGGGTCGTCCGATGGGCTGATTGGCTTCTCGCATTTCTTTCCATTGTGCAATCCAGCCGGGCAATCGTCCCAATGCAAACATGACCGTAAACATTTCTTTGGGAATACCCAAAGCCCGATAAATAATACCTGAATAAAAATCGACATTCGGATACAGTTTTCGAGAAACAAAATATTCGTCTTCGAGTGCCACTTTTTCCAATTTTTTGGCAATTTCGAGCATGGGGTCATCTACGCCCAATTTGTCAAGGACATCATCGCAGGCTTTTTTGATAATTCTGGCGCGCGGGTCGAAATTTTTATAGACTCGGTGTCCGAATCCCATCAAACGGAATGGGTCATCACGGTCTTTGGCTTTTCGGACATATTTATCGACATCGCCTCCATCAGCCGCAATCATTTCTAACATTTCGATAACTGCCTGATTTGCACCACCATGCAAAGGACCCCACAAGGAATTAATTCCACCCGCAATGACGGTATATAGACTCGAATGCGCCGAACCAACAATCCGTACCGTTGCTGCCGAGCAGTTTTGTTCGTGGTCAGCATGGAGAATCAATAATTTGTTGAGTGCATCCACGACTACCTCATCCACCTCGTATTCGTAAGTAGGCAAGGCAAACATCATATACAAGAAATTGGAACAATAATCTAAGCGATTTTGTGGAAAATTAATGGGGTGTCCCATTTCATTTTTGTATGACCAAGCAGCAATCGTAGGCATTTTTGCCATCAATCGAGTAATCGTCAAATCAACCTTTTCGGCGGGGCGATACGGGTCCAGCGAATTAGGATAAAAAGCTGTTAATGAACAAATTAAGGATGACAATACGCCCATCGGATGTGCAGAGGCAGGAAAGCCTCGCATAATCGAAAGAATATCATCATGCACCAAGGTATGGTTACGGATGCCCGTATCGAACTTGGTTAATTGTTGTGGATTGGGCAATTCACCATAAATTAATAGATAAGCCACTTCCAAGAACGAGGCTTTCTCTGCCAGCTCCTCGATGGTATAACCTCGATAACGAAGTTCGCCTTTTTCGCCATCCAAAAACGTAATTGCGCTGGTGGTCGAACCTGTATTTTTGAAACCCACATCAAGGGTAATCAAACCTGTTTGCGCTCGTAACTTGCTGATGTCGAGAGCCAATTCGTTTTCTGTACCTTCCAAAACGGGTACTTCATAAACTTTGCCGTCAAAATGTAATTCTGCGCTTTTAGACATTATAAGATAAATTTTAGGTGATTATAATAATCAACAGTATCGAAACTGGAAAAGCAATCTAAAAAAGGATGTGTTTATGGGATTGCTTTTGACAAATTAAGTAAATGCGTGAGCGAATATACTGATTTTTTTCGGATTTTGAAATCCTATTTTTAACGCCTTAAAACCCAAAAAATCCTCCTGATAAATAACTTGTATTCTTTGGTCAAAATGATTTTTTTGACTTTTGGCGTACTTTTTTGGGTGCTGGCAACTTTTGGGATAAAATGTAATGTGTGCTTCTTTTGTATAACTCAAAAACATGAAAATTGATTATCAAAATTTTCTTCATAAATAAGCAGGAATATTCCTACTTATTTATGAAGGAAAAACGGGCGGTTTAGTACGGGACTTCACATACATTACCGAAAGCGCGCTGTACGATTTCTTCCTGTTGCATTCGATGTACTTTGGCGTATCCGCTGGCAGGCGATGCACTCGCAGGGCGCGCTATAATTTTGTCTAATCGGTCTTTCAGCATCCACATCATAAATGAGGCATAGCCCATATTTTCGGGTTCTTCTTGTATCCAGAGAACTTCTTGGAGTTGTGGATATTTTTGTAATTCTGCGGTCAGTTGCTTTTGCGGAAAGGGATGTAATTGTTCCAATCGAATAATTGTAATATCCTGACGTTCAGCCTCTTGCTGTGTTTCGAGCAAATCATAATACACTTTGCCCGTACATAAAAATGCCTGATTCACAAATTCGGGATTGGCATACGTATCGCCGATAACCTCTCGGAAAGTCGTTCCTTGTGCAAAATCTTCCAAAGGAGAAGCGCACGCAGGATGCCGTAACAAAGATTTTGGCGACATCACCACGCATGGCTTACGAAATTCCCAATGCAACTGCCGCCGCATCAGATGGAAAAAATTAGCGGGCGTTGTGATATTGGCAATGACCATATTTTCCTCCGCACACATCTGCAAAAATCGTTCGGGGCGTGCGCTCGAATGTTCGGGACCCTGCCCCTCATAACCGTGTGGCAAAAGCATGACTAAGCCCGTCATTCTCTGCCATTTAGCCTCTGAAGAGGCAATAAATTGGTCAATCATAATTTGTGCGCCATTCGCAAAATCGCCAAATTGTGCCTCCCAAATAACCAACGCATGAGGGTTTGCCATGGCATATCCAAACTCAAAACCCAACACGCCATATTCCGAAAGCAAGGAATTATAAATATCTAATTTGGCTTGATTTTCCGTCATGTGATTGAGCATGATATAGGCTTCGTTGGTTTCGGCATCGTGTATGACGGCATGACGATGCGAAAAAGTGCCTCGTTCCACGTCTTGCCCGGACATCCTGACACGCTTATTTTCAAGCAATAACGAGCCATAAGCCAATAATTCTGCCATCGCCCAGTTCAGATTTTTTTGTTCATAAAAACCTTTCTGACGCTCTTTTATGAGCCGCGTAATCTGACGAATGGGCTTGAATCCTTCGGGCAAATTCGTTAAAGCGTGCGTTATTTTTTCGATACTTTCGGACGAGATTCCCGTGATGGGTGAGGCATGAAAATCATCGGGGCGTGCCATCCGCAAAGACTGCCATTCTTGCTCAAATTTTTGGTATTTATACGGGAGTGGCTGTTGTTTAATTTCGTTGAATCGGTCTTGCAACATTGCCCGAAATTCTTTGTCCATTTTTTCTGCCAAATCCGCACCCACTTCGCCATCGGCAATCAACTTTTTGTTGTATAATTCGCGCGGATTGGGATGTTTGGAAATAAGATTATAAAGTATGGGTTGTGTGAACTTTGGCTCATCGGCTTCGTTGTGTCCGTGTCGCCGATAACATACCATATCAACAAAAATATCGCGCTGGAATTTTTGTCGGTATTCGACCGCCAAATTCACGGCAAAAATAACCGCTTCGGGGTCATCGCCATTGACGTGCAAAACGGGCGAATCTACGATTTCGGTAATATCTGTCGAATAAATACTCGAACGTGCATCCTCGAAATCGGTCGTAAACCCGACCTGATTATTAATCACAAAATGAATCGTTCCGCCTACATTATAGCCCTTCAGATTGGACATCTGAACGACCTCATACACGATGCCCTGTCCAGCAATCGCCGCATCACCATGAATCAAAATGGGCAAACTTTTGCCATAATCTCCGCCATAAATCGTATCGACTTTGGCGCGCGTAAAGCCCTGAACCACAGGATTTACTGCCTCCAAATGCGAAGGATTTGGCGAGAGTTTTAATTGAATTTCTTTGCCCGTTGCCGTATGCACCAAACTCGAATATCCCATGTGATATTTGACATCGCCATCGCCCAAAACCATAAAATCGCCGCCGCCCTCAAACTCATTAAAAATATGATTATAGGTCTTCCCCATGATATTTGCCAATACATTCAAGCGTCCCCGATGTGCCATGCCAATCGTTACTTCTTGTACGCCCAAATCCGCCGCCCGATTGATAATCGCATCCAAGGCAGGAATCGTGGATTCGCCCCCTTCGAGCGAAAAACGTTTTTGCCCTAAGTATTTGGTTTGCAGGAAGTTCTCAAAAACCGCCGCTTCGTTTAATTTACCTAAAATTCGTTTTTTGGTTTCCAAAGAAGGCTTGTAAGCGGGATATTCTATTTCGACTTTTTCCCGAATCCAGTTAGCAATTTCGGGTTCACGCACATAAATATATTCAAAACCAATCGAGCCTTTGTATATTTTTTCGAGGCGCGCAACAATTTCTCGGAGCGTAGCCCCTTCCATCCCAATTTCTTTGCCTGCTACAAATTTTTTGGATAAATCGGCTTCGGTCAGTTCAAAATCAGCCAAAGACAAGCGCGCTTTCCTATCGACTCGTTTTCGGACGGGATTGGTGTTTGCCTCCAAATGACCTCGTGAACGATACGCACCAATCAAATTACGCACCTGAATTTCTGTTTCGGAAATCGGACTTTCGCCGTTGTTTTTCGGTGCGTTCACTGCGCCATTGCCGTGCTGTATGGCAAACTCAAAACCTTCAAAGAATCTTTGCCAACTCAAATCTACCGTTTCGGGGTTTTCACGGTATGATTCATATAATTTATCAATATAATCGCCGTGGGCATTGGCGATGTAGGTAAATTTATCCATTACAAGCGTGTTTTTTTGCTAACAAATGTAAGAATTAGATTTTTTAATTACAAAATTGCATATTCGTTTATCCGAATATCATTCATTCAAACCAATGAAGGTATCGACCATTCAAAAAATAGAATCATTTGATAATCAATACATTACAACCAATTCAAGCCATAATCTAATTTTTTCATTTGCTAATCAATGCCAATAATTTTCATTTCTACTCGCCGATTTATTTTTGAGTTGGCTTTCATTTCGATAGGCTGCGTACCGCCATACGCTCGCATAATGACCCTTGAGCGGGCAATTCCATTATCAAATAAATAGGATGCCACCGCATCAATCCGCTGTTGCGAAAGTTTCATAAATCTATCGCTCAACTCGGCATATTTAGGACTTCCTATCGGCGGATTCATGTCCGTATGCCCTTCCAACTCAATTTTGATTTTCGGGTGTTCTTGCATAAACCGAAGCAAAGTTTTTACGCCATCCAAGCTCGTGAGTTCATAACTTCGGGCTTTAAATTGGATATTCGGCAAATTCACTTTTGCGCCTACTTTTACGTCCTCTTCCTCCATCAATTCGGCTTCCTGCCACGTAGCATCAATTTTCGGAATTTTAAATAACCCAACGATGGGTTTCGTAGAAATCTTGTCGATAGCCAAACGTGTGGCACTTTGTGGCTCAATCGGACGGATAAATAGGCGTTCATCAGGCGATAAATCAAACGGAAATTCTAAAATCGGAATCTCAAACAAATATACTTTTGGTTTTTTATCTATCTGATTATCAATGTATAATGTCGGTTTCAGGGCGGAAGCCATCGCAAACTGAATGCGTGTATCGGGTTCTTGGATGGGTTCGGGGTCTTTGATTTGGTTTTCGGGAACAATATATTTGAACAGTCCTTCGTCTGTTGTTCCTATCCACAAATTTCCTTCAGTATCCAAAGCCAAACAAGTCGCTTCTTGGGCATAAAAATCGGAATTTTCCTTGTCATAAAGTGTTCGTTTGCCTTTTTCGTGTTTTGCCAAGCCATTTCCCGCCATCCAAACCACGCCTTTATTGTCCATTGCCATATCATTAAAATAAAAACGGCTCTTTTTGGAGCGTTTTTCGGCTTCGATAAAATCATCGGTATCGCAATATAATTGCTGTTTTCCTTTTTTATCGACAATGCTCAAACACACATGATGGTCATCATCGGCGG
>CAZNYR010000041.1:0-5776 GCA_964577275.1 uncultured Cytophagales bacterium
TGGCTCGACCCAGAAATGACAACGCCCTACGAATTTTATCAGTTTTGGCTCAATGTCGAGGACACCGAAACGCCAAAATTATTGCGCGTCTTTACGCTCTTGGACAAAACCACCATCGAAGCGCACGAATCCGAGTTTGCCGAGAACCCAAATGCCCTCAAACGTATTCTGGCTCAGGAAGTTACACGAACAGTTCATGGAGAGGAAGCTCTCAAAAAAGCGATGGCGGCTTCTCAAATTTTATTCGGAAAAGCCACGACCGAAACCCTCCAAGAACTGGACGAAAAAACCTTACTTTCGGTACTGAAAGATGTGCCACAAACCCAAATCTCGAAAGCCAATTTTGATGAAAATTCTGATATTTTGGAATTATTTACGTCATTGACCGATAACATGATTTTTACCTCAAAAGGAGAAGCCAAACGCCAAATTCAGGGAGGCGGAGTCCGAATGAACAAAGAAAAAGTACATGAAACCTCTGTCATTCAGGATTTTAGCCTTTTGCACAATAAATATTTACTCGCCCAAAACGGCAAGAAAAAATATTATTTATTAAAAATTTTGTAAAAAATCAAACCTATGGGGTTGCCAAAATCTTGTAGGTTTGAACTCCTTTCATTTATCCCAAACTTAATGCCATGAACATCGAAGAAAAATATAACAAAATCAATACAGAAATACAATTATTATCCGAAAATAAAGCCCGTTTGGTTGCCGTAAGCAAAACGAAACCTCCTGAAATATTACAAGAAGCCTACGAAGCTGGCATTCGAGTTTTTGGCGAAAATAAAGTGCAGGAAATGGTCGAAAAATTCGAGGTTTTACCCAAAGATATTGAGTGGCATTTCATCGGACATTTGCAACGAAATAAAGTAAAATATATCGCTCCCTTTGTCAGCTTGATTCATGCGGTGGATAGTTTAAAACTCTTACAAGAAATTGATAAACAAGCACTTAGAAATAATCGAACGATTGATTGTTTGTTACAAATTTATATTGCTCAAGAGCATACCAAGTTTGGACTTGCGGAAATAGAAGTATTGGAATTATTACAATCGGAATCGTGTCAAAATCTAAAAAATATCAGACTACGAGGCTTGATGGGTATGGCAACAAATACCGATAATTTGGTACAAATTCGGCAAGAATTTCGAGCCTTGAAAAATTTATTTGAAAAAATTAAAACTAAATTTACATATCTTGATAATTTGTACTTTTCCGAGATTTCGATGGGTATGAGTGGCGATTATCAAATTGCATTGGAAGAGGGCAGTACTTTAGTACGAGTCGGAAGTAAACTATTCGGAAGCAGAATATAGCACAAAACCATAATTATTTTTTTCATTCTTATTGTTTCATAACTTATTGCTAATCAATAGGTTATGATTTTATGTTTTCAATTCAAAAAAAATCCCGCCCTCGAATTTGTTTTCATCAAATACTCTTATTGTCAAAAAATTAATCTTTTGTTCATTTAAAACAATTCAGTTATTAAGCCATTAATTTGCTGATTATCAAATATTTATTTACGTAAAATAAGCGCATAATAAGGGCTATTCATTTTATTTTACAAATTCAATGTGAATTAATTGTTACATTTTATTTTCAAAATAGCACAATTTTGGCTAACTTTGTGTGATGGCTAAGTTAAATCCTTCACACACACACAACACACTCAAATCAACGCAATTTTACTTTTCTAAGACATTTTTTTATTCAAAATTTACCATATTATGATACGCTTTACGCTGCTTATTTTTTATATATTTATTCCTTATCTATCTGATTGTCAGAATGATATAGATTCTACACGGCTCTACAAATTTGATATTTCCGAGATATTAGAATTAGCAAAACAACGACAATTCGAGAACGACTACTGGGATACGGAAACCTTTTTGGCGGGAAAAACTGCCGAAAAAAACTCCGAAGTTCCAGCCAATATTACAATTTACAAACAAAGCACTATCGAAAATTTGAGTTATTATAATTTGGCAGATTTGGCTGATATTACTTCAGGCTATTCATCATATTACATTTTTGGCGAGCGAATTTTTGAAACTCGTGGACAAAAAGCGGGCAGTTTTAACAATAACAAACATCTGCTTTTGGTTGATGGGATTCCGATTAATTTCGCAAGAAGTTATAAGGCACACGCCGAAAATGAATTGCCTTTATTTTTTGCCCAGCAAATCGAATTTTTACGAGGACCTGCCTCAGCTCTGTATGGTGTTTCGGCTTTTTATGGCGTTTTGTCCCTGACTCCCAAGCAGTTAGATAAAAATGGGTCAAGTGCTGAGGCACGATTTTCGATAGGCTCGCCTGATAGACAAATACAATTTCAAGGTAATATCTTACATCGAAATAATATCGGTGAAGGACACCTAAGTACTGGATATTTTTCTAAAAAAGCGGGTGGAAATCACGTTGGTTCAGATGAGTTTGAGCCTGATGATTTGTATCGAAATTGGGATGACCAAAATGCCATTTTTTTGTACGGAAATTACCGCCTTCGGCGAGGCAAATTGAAAGGGCTGAAATTTGGGACGATGTATCTGCGAAAAGAAGGAAGTTTGGGCGAGTTTTGGGGCGGAAAATCTTCGCCAATCAATACTTTGACATGGGAAACCTTCATTCCGTACCTCAAATATGCCCGCAAAATTGGGCAAAATATCAGCATTAATAGCTACTTGAAAGGCAATTTTAGTATTGAAAATGGACTTTATGCCACGTATAATACCTATCATACGGATGCTCACGGAAACCCAATTTATGAAGATGCAAATGGAAATATTATTCCAGTTAATCCTTTTACTGAGTATCTGGCAAGCACTGGTAATATAGAATTTTTAACAGAAATTTCGTATGATTTAAATACTTCGACTAATGTACTTTTTGGGTTAAATTATGACAGAAGAAAAGAATTAGGCAACGGAAATTCTTATTTTATTGAAAGTTTTTCTCCTGATTCTACAAATATTCCTATCTATCGAATATCAGAATGGAATCCTTCGGAAAATTTCAATACGCTTTCATCGTATTTACAAGTCAAAAAAACGTTTGATTTTTTGGATGCTTTGGTCATTACGGTAGGCGCACGACAAGACTATGGTTTTACTGAAAGCAATACGTATTTCAGAATCTCACCTCGTTTTGGTTTAGTACAAAAGTTTAATAAAAACTTGAATTTCAAGGTTTTATATAGTTCCGCCTTGCGTGCGCCCGGTATCAAAGAAGTCGGTTTGAATCAGGAAAAACGAGAATTTTTGGCAAGCGAAGGACGTGCGAATTTTATTCCAAAATCAATTCAAGCCGAGAATATTCAATCCTTAGAATTTACATTTTTTTATAAAAGTAAGAAAATAGGAGGTTCACTCACTTATTTTTATAATATTACGGGAAATATTTTAGATTCAAGAGCTATTGAAAATGTAAGTTTTTTTTCAAATTTAGCAGGAAATATTACGGCTTCGGGTCTTGAATTGGATTTGAATTTTTTTCCACACGAAAAGGTACATATTTTTAGTAACGCTTCGTTTGCCAAAGCATTGAGTGATGAAAATCAGGAATTTTATGGCGTACCAATTACCAAAATAAACACAGGTGCGGAAATCAGTTTTTTGCAAAAAAACAACTTAAATTTTGTCATTTTGAATAAAAGTCGAGATGGTTATCGTTTGGGAAACGGCGAAAAAACAACGCCCTATTCGGTTTGGGATGCAAATGTGCGATTTGCTCCAGCCCATTTTTTAACGCTCGAAGGGCAATGCCGTAATATTTTTAGTACAGAATATAGGCAAGTTGGCGGCATCGGGCGAAGATATGATATACCGATTGCTGGACGAACTTTTTGGTTCTCGTTGGTTCTAAAATTTTAACTACTAAAAAATCGTTCTTGCTACTACGCCCTTATGAAGCATGGCAAGAACGATTAAAAATGAACCTAAAATTGACGCAATATTATACGTTACAAAATTGTATTATTTTGATTAAAATTCGATATTAAGTCCAATGGTCGGAAGGGTTGTTCCATTGTTATTGGGCAATAAAACAGACACGCCATTTTGTCCATTAAAAGGCTGTCCATTTGCGCCCTGAAACGAATTATCTTCGTTCCGAGCGAGCGTAAAAGTAGGTGCAGTTTCATTGATATTTCCGAAAGCATTTTGGATGTCAATAAATAAATTTAATGCCCATTTACTGAAGTTCCATTTTTTATCAATCCGAATATCTGTGGCAAAAAAATCATCTTGACGGATGGCATTCAAATTAGAATAATCCAAAACACCACGTCCGAGTGCGGCATAATTTGCAATCGAAGCATCTATATCAAAAGGCGTATAAGGCGCAGCTCCCAAGTAACGAGAACGTACTCCGATTTCCCAGTTTCGAGGCAATTTATATCCGCCCGTAAATGAAACTAAATGCCGATTATCCCATGCCGAAGCCACGTAATTTTTTTGATTAAATCCCGTATATTCACTGTGATAATACGTGTAAGCTAAGATTCCATAAAAGTTTTTAGTCAAGCGTTGTTGAAACAAAAATTCCAAGCCGTATGTTTGTCCCAGCCCGATGCTTTCGATATTTTCGTTCCCCAAAACTCCGAAATCTCCGCCCAGATTTGCCAAAGAAACGGAATCAGCAACAGACACAGGATAATCGTCATATTTTTTATAAAAACCTTCCAGCGTAATTCGGGTAGCTTTGCTTGGTAGCCACTCAAAACCTGCTACATAATGTGTTGAACCTATGTACTTTACGTCTTTATTGACAAACTCTCCTTCGTTATTTCTAAAGCCCAAAATGGTATAAGGTGGAATCTTATAATATTTGCCTGCGGATACATTAAAGTTGAGGTTTTCCCGTAATCCATACGAAATCGACACACGAGGCGAAAGAGTTTCTAAGGGATTATTTCCGTTTTCTATAAAGGTATTCATATCGGTTCGTAAGCCTGCTGAAATGCTCAATTTTTCGTCCAAAAAAGTCCCAGAAATTTGCCCAAAAAGCCCATATCTAAAGAATGTAATATCTGTATTATAATCAATATAAAACGCGGGCGTAATCACGTTGCCATTTTCATCAAGTTGTGCGGCTTGGATGCGTTGTAATGTTTGGTTCGTGTATTGGGAATATTGTGCATTAGCTCCAAAAGAATATTTCCAATTATTTTTAAATTGGTTAATATCCCATCTCAATTTTGTTTCATTTTCTTCGGAGCGATATTTGAAGCGTCTTTTCGACTCATTTCCTATCTCGTTATCATCAAATTTATCCGCACGATTATCCAAAATATTATTGCTAAGAGCCAAATTCATGAAGCCATTATTGAGCTGTCGTTTCCAATTTACACCCCACGTATTGGTATATTGTTGGTATAATGGAATGTCATCCAAAACTGCTAATTGTTCTAAAGTCGCATCAGCAGAATCCGGCGGATTATACTCAAATTGGTCAATCGAGCCGATACCTAACCAACTGATTTCGTTTTTGTTATCTATTTTAAAATTGAATTTATATTGGTAATCCCAATAGCCGGGCAGGAATGGCAAGTCAATCGCCTGAAAAAGGAGCTGCAAATACGACCTTCGTACCGATAAAATATACGTAGAATTTGGATTTTTCTTAGAAAATGCTCCTTCGGTCGTAGCGGCAAATTCGGAAGCTCCGACCCGAAAACTATAACGCCTCTGGTCTTTGTTGCCGACCCGTTGCGAAAATTGTAATACGCCCGAAAGTGGGTTGTCATATCGAGCATGAAAGGCTGACGTAG
>CAZNYR010000041.1:5786-17877 GCA_964577275.1 uncultured Cytophagales bacterium
GACCGCCAGCACTTCCTTGCGTAGCAAAATGGTTAATGTTTGGAATTTCGATACCATCCAAATAATATACGTTTTCGTTGGGCGCACCCCCCCTGATAATCACATCGTTACGAAAACCAACCGACCCTGAAACACCCGGCAATGACTGCACTACTTTGGCAATATCGTTGTTGCCACCCGGATAGGTTTTAATTTCTTGAGCCGATAATTTTTGGATAGAAGTTGGGGACTCGACCGAAGTCGGAGAACTATTCGCAACTACCTGAACCTCACCGAGTTCTGTTACCGATTCTTGCAATTTAAACGTAATATTTTGCGTATTTCCCGAACTGATAATGACATCGTACTGAATCGAGGTTTTGAACCCCACAAAACTGGCTTCGACATTATACGTTTTGGCAGGAATATCAGCAATGATATAATAGCCATCAATATCCGTAACTCCCCCAAAATCAGTGCCTTGTATCCGAATCGTTACGCCAGTAATTGGCTCTTCGGTGTAGGCATCTTTGACATAGCCTGATAATTTTCCTGTGCTTTGTGCTTGTGCAAAATCAGCTATCCATAGCAAACACAGGCACATCAAAAGACGATAATAAATTTGCATTTTTTTAGGAATTTATACTATAAAATTAATATTGTTGAACAATAATTTATTTACAGCAAACAAAATTAGTTCATTTTTGTTTCTTTAAAAGAAATATTTTTTTACAAAATTGTACTAAAATTGGAAATATATGCAAACCGCTGAAATAATTCAGTTATTTAAGTATAGACAACAATTTGAGGAAGAAGGAGGAGGAGATTTAGCCAGTTTTTCGGTGTGGCTTCGGGATAAACTTTCGCCCAAAGAAATTGATAATCAAGTATTTATAAGTCCTAAAGATGTCAGTGAGCAAACACAAAATAGACATCCGATTCCACCTACGAATCTTGCCGAAAGTATCGGACGGACATGGGGTCGATTAATACGGTTTACATATTTTTTGGGAAAAAAGGCAATGGAAGGACTCCCAATTCGGTCGCCAGAAGATTTTGGCGTATTGATGTTTGTGGCAATCATGCAAAACCCCAAGAAATCAGAGGTTTCCGAACATTCCTTATTAGAAAAAACCACGTGTTTTGAAATCATCAAACGCCTGATTCGTCATGAATTGTTGCATGAAGAAATCGATGCCAAAGACAAAAGAGCCAAACGGATTCGAGTTACAAAAAAAGGCATAGACATCCTAAAAATTGCACAGAAAAGAATGTATGAAACAAGTGAAATTTTAACAGGAAATTTGAGCATTACCGAAAAAAAACGCCTTTTGGAAGTCCTGCGTTATTTGGACAATTTCCATACGTATCTGCATGAATATCAGCAAGATAAAACGCTTTCTGAACTTATTGAACTTAATATTCATGCTTCAGAAGCTGAACCTCATGCTTAGGTGTCAGGTTCAGCACTGGAAAAAATAATTCGTTTTGGGGACATCTCGTAATACAAATAATATATTGATAATCAATGCATTATAACCCTCAAAATGTTTTAAAATTCAATAAATTCTTTGACCTGTTTTTCGATAAGTTTGACCAAAAAATCATCGGTAAATTGTCCATCCTGAAATATTTTGTTAATGCCAGCAAATTTCATTTTTGTAGCGAATACGTGTCCGCCCAAATAGTTTAAAATATCGGTTAAGTGGCTCATTGCCAGAATACCTCCTTGAATCCCATCAGAAACGCCCACCAGCGCAATTTTTTTGCCCGCAAATCCGCTCGGATACGGGTGTCCATCAATAAAGGCTTTCAAAACACCGGGAAATGAACCGTTATATTCTGGCGTAATCAAAATGAATTTTTTGCCTTGTATCACCTTGTTTGTCAGGGCGTTAAAGGTTTCATTTTTGCCATTATTTTCGTATAATGCCGATACCGTAAAATCGGCTGGAAGTTCGTTCAAGTCCAGTATTTCGGTGGATTCGCCGTGTGCCTGAATGACAGATTGATAATACGTACAGACCTGTCGAGTTACCGAATTTTTCCGATTTGTAGCCGAAATAATCGTAATCATCTATTTTTATTTTGTTTAAATTTTGCAAATTATGTAAACCCATCGCATCGTGGATTGTTTGAGTTTAGGTAAGTTATCCCGAAAATTCCGCATCATTAACTAAAAAATACATATTTTTGAGGAAAAATTTTATGTAGCCATTATATTTTATGAAAGGAATACTCTGGTTTAAGACCAATTTACGCATTGGCGATAATCCTGTTTTGGTGCAAGCATTGCGTCAATGCGATGAAATTATCCCTGTTTATGTCATTCCTGACCGATGGTTTGAGAAACAATTTGGCATTCCAAAAATAGGGGTTTTCCGAATGCGTTTTATTCTTGAATCTTTGGCAGATTTGCAAAAGCAGTTGCAACAGAAAGGCAGTAACTTACTGATTTTCAGGGGAAATGCGGAGGAAATTATTCCGCAACTTGCCCAAAAATATCAAGTTCAACACGTATTTGTACAAAAAGAATTGACGGACGAAGAGCAGAGAGAAAATCGAAAAGTAGCTCAAAAACTTACATTAATAGAGTTATGGGATAATTTTCTGATTGAGCCACAATTTTTGCCCTTTGCACCACAAAAAACACCTTTTATGTTCACACAATTTCGGAAAGAAGTGGAGAAAAATATGCGTGTTCGACAACTGATTCCAACTCCGAAAACGATTCCTACGCCTGCCGAATTAGAACTTACGGACTTGCCAAAAATAGAGGAGTTTTTTGACGAAATTCTTGAACCAGACAAACGTTCGGCATTTCCGTTTCGGGGTGGAAGTTCGGCAGCACAAGCACGATTAGAGGATTATTTTTGGGATAAGCAATTCTTGAAAAAGTACAAAGAAACTCGCAATGGACTTATTGGTACGCAATACTCCTCGAAGTTTTCGGCATGGCTGGCACAGGGCTGTATTTCGCCCGCCCAAATTTACCATGAAGTCAAACAATTTGAGCGAAAAATTATTGGAAACGACTCGACCTATTGGCTTCTTTTTGAACTATTATGGCGTGATTTTTTTCGGTATGTTGCACTTCAGAATGGCACTCACATTTTTAAGCTGGGTGGCATCAAAAAAGCTAAAATTAAGGGCAGGCATAATTTTTTAGAATTTCGCTATTGGGCTGATTATCAGACAAAAGACCCTTTTGTAAATGCGAATATGAAGGAACTTGCCTTGACGGGTTTTATGAGCAATCGAGGACGACAAAATGTGGCTTCTTATCTCACTAAAATCCTAAATTTGGACTGGCGATTAGGTGCGGGTTGGTTTGAATATATGCTCATTGATTACGACCCGTGTAGCAATTACGGCAACTGGATGTATGTGGCGGGTGTAGGCAATGACCCCAAAGAAAATCGCTTTTTCGATACCCGAAAACAGGCACAATTTTATGACCCCAGCGGTGATTATGTTAGGTTATGGAATCAATAAAGTACAATTTTTAATTTAATTTCTATAAACTCATGGATAATAAACACCGAACGGCAGTTCATTCGTCTGATTCGGAAAAAGATTGGTATGGAGTTTCAACTTTTCAAAGATTTTCCTTATTTTTGCGCCTCAAAATTTTGCGGAATCTTTAAATCAAAACATACGATGTCAGTTACAAGACTTAAAAGAAAAGCACGCCGAAACGTAAGTCGTGCCAAAGCAAGAGTGGCAGCAATCAAACTTCTGAAGGCTCAACCCGTCATCAAACAGATTGATGTGGAAGCCATCAAAAAATCTTTTCAAGAAAATAAGTAATTTGACAAAAAAAGAGGCTCTAAATCAAGCCTCTTTTTTTGTATCGTTCGCACTTTTTTGTTTGCTTATTCGGCGATAGCTTCTTGATAGCCTTGTACCGAAAGTAAATTTTCTAATTCTGTGATGTCATTTGGTTTGATTTTAATCATCCAGCCTTCGCCGTATGGGTCTGCATTGACGGTTTCGGGTGCATCTTCGAGTGCGGCATTAATTTCGACCAATTCGCCTGCTACGGGCATAAACAAATCGGAAACGGTTTTGACGGCTTCGACCGAGCCAAAGACCTCGCCCTCCTCGACCATATCGCCTTCGCCCAAATTAATATCGACATAGACAATGTCGCCCAATTCGCCTTGTGCAAAATCGGTAATGCCAATATAGGCGAACTCGCCCTCCAGCCGTACCCATTCGTGGTCTTTGGTGTATTTTAATTTTTCAGGTAGATTCATTCGATTATCGTTTAATGATGTGATTTTTTTTGAAATTTTTGGATGAGCCTTCATGTCATTCCACAAAAATAAAGAAAGCACGTGGGTTTCCAAATTTTCAGCTCGTTTTTAAATGACTAAATTATAAACTCACTTGATTTTTAAAATGTTTGCTTAAAGCTCCAAAATAGCAGTCGGTAGTTTCTTAAATACAGTTAATCTTTCATGCTGTTTTTCAATTTTTAGGTTGTATTGTTGGGATAAATACTGAATTGTCGCTTGGGTATAAATGAAAACGTGTGTGGGGTCTTTGCGATAATACCAATCATTAAAACTACTTCTATTATCATATAAGTGTGTCATTATCAGTAGCTTACCATTATGTTTAATCAGACTAAGCAATTTTTCGATTTCTTGTTTGGCTTGATAAAAATGTTCAAATACCTCACAACTAAAAATATAGTCGTACTTAAATTTGAGATAATCATCATCAGGATAAAAGAACGGGTCATATAATTTTACTTTGAAACCTTTATCAAGGAGCTGCTTTGAAATTACGGGACCTGTGCCACATCCATAATCCAAACCCAAGTGTACTGTATCAAAGTGTTTTAAAATTTCATTTGTTATAGGCGATGTAAAATGCTGATACCTTACATCATGAACATCATTATTATGTGTGTCATAAAACGCTTTTTCTTGCTGTCCAGAAATATAATATTTTTCGTTTTTGACATACGCCCCACAAGTGGCGCAGATAAAATAATATTCATCCGCTTGATGTTTGAGCGGTGTGTTACAAAGTGTACAATTCATGATTTCAGGATAAATTGGCTCGCATTGCCGATGTGCGTGAGATATAGTTTGTGCATGGCTCTGGTGCAGGCAACATAAAGCATTTGTTTATCGGCTTGGGTTTGGTAATTTTTCGAGGTGCATTGTGGTACAATGACTTGGTCAAACTCCAATCCTTTTGCCAGATGTGCTGTGGTAATGACAATACCATTGCCAAAGGCAACACTCGTGGCATTCAACAAATTAGCCTTAAAATCTGGCTTTAATGCCTGATGAAGCGCATCCGCTTGTTTTTGTGTTTTGCAAATGATACCCAATGAGTTAAAGTGTTCACCTTCAAATTGAGTAACTAATTTTTTGATTTCAGATAACTCCTGCTGGGCATCTTGACAGCGAATGGTTTGGGGTGCTTGTCCGTGTCGTTCAATCGCTTCGACCTCGATGTTTTGGCTGATGCGTTTCGTAAATTGGGTAATTTCGTAGGTCGAACGATAACTTTTGA
This sequence comes from uncultured Cytophagales bacterium, assembly GCA_964577275.1. Lineage (GTDB taxonomy): Bacteria > Bacteroidota > Bacteroidia > Cytophagales > Thermoflexibacteraceae > UBA2561. The sequence goes on from CAZNYR010000041.1 coordinate 11,301, forward strand.
GCATGGTCATGGATGTAGCTCCCGAAAAAATACGTTCTATCATCTTGAGATTGGAAGAGCTAAACGGATTGACAGATTGATTAATATCGCCCAGAATAGTTTTTTTGCAGGGATAAAGCATTTTTAACACCTGATATTGCACCGCAGAATAATCCTGCATTTCGTCAATGACCAAATGTTTTACTTTTGAATACGGCTGGATGCCTTGTAAAGTATAATTATAAATGGTTTCACGCAGGGCATTTTTTTCCAGATGATCCATATCGCGTTTATGCTCTTCCATGTGCCGATTCATATACGCAATTTCATCACTTTTGAGCTGTATTGCCTCGTTGATTTCAGCGATTTTGAGGTCAGCTTTTTTTAGCATTTCAGCCAAATATTGTCGTTCTTTTTTTTCTGTTTCGGTCATTTCTTAATTAAAATAAAGTGGCTTCAATATTGAGGCAAAATTAACTTTTATCTATCAATTATTATGTTTTTCAATTCCCCATCATTTTAGGCAACCACCAGACCAATTCGGGGAAAGCCAAAATCAGTCCCATCATCAAAAGTTGAATCGCCACGAAAGGCAAAATCCCACGATACAAATGTCCCGTCCGAACTTCGGGAGGCGCAACGCCTTTCAGATAAAATAACGAAAACCCAAAAGGCGGAGTCAAAAATGAAGTCTGTAAATTCATCGAAATCAAAATTCCGACCCAAAGCAAATCAATACCCATTTTTTGGAAAATCGGTGTAATGACAGGGATAAAAATGAAAATAATTTCGATAAAATCAATGAAAAATCCAGCAATAAAAATTCCTATCAAAACGAACGCCAAGAATTGCGCTGGAGTCATTTCCATGCTCGTTATCAAATGGATAAGCATATCATCGCCTTCCAAAAAGCGAAACATCAGCCCAAAAGCCGATGCGCCTATCAAAATTACAAAAACCATACACGTCAGAAAAACTGTTTCACGCATGACTCCTCGCAAAACTTCCAAATTTAACTTTTTTTCTAATGCCGTCAAGCCCGTAGCCACCAATGCCCCCACCCCCGCCGCTTCCGTAGGCGAGGCGATTCCCGCAAAAATTGAACCCAAAACCGAAATCACCAACAACATCGGCAAGACAAATGCCCGAAAAACTCGACCAAAAAACTGCGGTTTATCCCAAAATTCGGCTAATTCTTCGGCTGGAACGGCTGGCGCAGATTTGGGCTTAACTATCGCAAATACAAATACATACGTCAAATACAAACCGACTAATCCCAAACTCGGAATGACCGCCCCCGTAAATAAATCGCCCACCGAAATATTCATCACACTTCCCAACAAAACCAACACCACGCTGGGCGGAATAATTTGTCCCAAAGTTCCTGCCGAAGCAATCGTTCCCGTTGCCAATTCGGGACTATAACCCCGTTTGAGCATCGTGGGCAAACTCAATAACCCCATCGTTACGACCGTTGCGCCCACAACTCCAGTCGAAGCCGCCAACATCGCCCCGACCATAATGACCGACATCGCCAAACCACCTCGTATTCTGCCCATGAGCATCGCCATTGTTTCCAAAAGTCGCTCGGCAATCCCCGATTTTTCGAGCATTACGCCCATAAAAATAAAAAGCGGAACAGCAATTAATAACAGGCTGTTCATCGTGCCAAAAATCCGCATGGGCAAAATCCCGAAAAATTTGATGTCCACGAACAACAACCCGAACAACATCGAAACACCGCCCAGCGTAAACGAAACGGGATAGCCCGCCAATAACGCCACGAAAATGAACCCAAATAAAATGAACGCTTCGTAACCTTCGATAAATGCTAACATTCTGATGAGTAGTTTTTTACAAAAAAAATAAACCCCGCCGAGTTTTGAAAATTTGGCAAGTTTAAATTATTTGTCATTTTCAATCAATTTAATTTCGTCTTCGGTCAAATCATACAATTCATAAACCATCATATTTATCTGATTATCAATAGATTGTATGTCAGAATCTAATTTTTTGGCTTGCGCTTTGTAATCCTCAAAAAACTCCAATAAATCCACTTTTTGCGCTGTTTTTAAATGGATTCTTTTCTTTTTGAGTTCTTCCAAAAATTGTTTAGAATCCAATAAATGCCACTTTTCCAGCTTTTTGCTGGGTTTTTCCAACTCAAAATCTGCCTTCAAATAATTCAGAAATTTGGTCGTAATCTTCTGTAAATCAGCGTGTAATGAAAGTATCAAATCCGCTTTTTCGATAAATGGTTTTTGCTCAAAATCCTGCTTGGGGAACGGCAAAAGTCCCAAGTGAAAGGCTTTAACTTCGGCTAAGACTTCGCCACGTTCGGGATTTAGCATCCAATAATAAAAATCCACAACCGAAGAATTTAGTATTGTCAATAAACATTTCAGTTCTAAAACTGACTGTTCATTCTTCAACAAAATATGCGTGTTATTCCTGACTACGAAGCCGTTATACAAATAATGTCCAATAATTTTATCGCTGGTTTGCCTAAAAATTAACTTTTCTTTGGTTTCAAAAATCGTTTTATCTCGTGGCGCAGCCAGCCATTCGCCATATTTTATCCAATAATCATTTTGCCAAAGTAATTTGTAGCGATGAAATTGACTTCCTCCCAATAATGGCAAAAACGAATCATCAATTTTTGTAAGGCTGGTAAACGGTTTATTTTTTAAAGTTTCGGCAGTTTGTGCGGGTTTTCCTTTGCCTTTTTCGTAAGGTTTTACGCCATTTTTGATGTCATAAAAATCATGAACTTGATGTGATTTTGATTCAATTTTAGATTTTAAATCATAATGTTTTTGTGTCAAAAATAAATTTATAAAAGATTGATTTTTAAGAAGTTGTGTTGAAACTTGATGTCTGAGAAAATCTTTTTCTTTGATATTTCCAATCACAAAATCAATTTTATTTCGAGAAGATTTTGATTCATTTTTTTGGATAAAAACCGAATCCACATCTACGGTTGCTTCTTCAAAAACTTTTTCGGTATGTTGCGTAATATTCCGAATCGAAAATTTATCTGAAAGCAAATAATTCCGAAAATTTTTACCCGTTCCGACCAGTCGCCACGTATTTGGCGCAATGTACGCCACCATGCCATCAGGTTGGGTTAAATTTTCTAAGGCGTGTCCATAAAAAGCCACATAAGAATCTGAAAATGAATTACTTAAACCTGTTTTTTCTAAATTTTTAACTAAATATTCGGTTTCATTTTTTGGAATTTTTGCCCCATAAGGCGGATTTCCGATAACAATATCAAAACCGCCATTTTTCATGACTTCGGGAAATTCTTTTTGCCAGTCAAAAGCCTTATTTCCAGCGATTTCGGGGTCAGAAATCAACGAATTTCCAACCTTGATATTGTCATCCAGCGAGGTCAATTCTTTTCGCCGATTTGCCGTTTTGAGCCAAAGCGAAAGTTTCGTAATCGAAATACTTTCATCATTCAAATCTACGCCGTAAAGATTTTGCGTCAGAATGTGTTTATCCAGTTCCGAAAAATCTACTTTTGTGCCATTTAGTTGGGCAATTCTCTGATGTATCTTTTGTGTTTCTTGATGCAAAAAATCAAAAACTTGGTTCAAAAAAGCCCCCGAACCACACGCAGGGTCAAGAATTTTGATTTGATGTAATGTATCGGCATATTTTTGCCATTTTTTGAGGTGAATTTGGGTATTTTGACTGGCTTTGTTGGACTTGGTCAAATTTTCAAAATCGGCTTCCGAAAGTTCGGGCAAATCGTCAAAACCCAAAGTTTGTTTTTGTTCTTCGAGCCAGCCGCCAATCGTTTCTTCGACCATGTATTTGGTGATGTATTCTGGCGTATAAAAAATACCATCTTTTTTGCGTTTTCCGATGCCATTTTTTTCGCCCGAAAGTGATTTTTTTATCGCCTCAATATCCGAAATAGATTGCTCAAAAATATGTCCTAATACATTGATTGTCAAGTCAGAAGCGTATTTATAATCGACTAATTTATTAAAAATTTTCAGAGCAATTCCGTCATGAATATGCAAACTATCCAACACCTTATCCGAAGCAAAAAGTCCGCCATTAAATTTGTTGATATTTTGTTCTGGAAAACCTTCATTGATGGCATCAAAAAACTCTTTGAAATGGTCATAAATTTTGGTTTTGGAACGAGAATAGGTCAATTCTTGTGCGTGTTTGACCAAATTTTTGAGCGTCTGAAACGGAATAATATCCAGATATTCACAAAAGAAAATAAAAATCAATCGGTCTAAATATTTTTGTGTTTTTTCGAGCAATATAAGTGGCTCAATATCAGGATGTTGTTGCTGCAAATAATCTAATAAAAGGAGTCTGTTTTGGCTATAATCTTGATAAAATTCGTCAGAAATTTCCCGTTCTCTTTTTTGACGTTCTTTGTAGATAGCTTCGGTGTAAGATTCGTTGAGATTTTGCGTAATTAGTCGAGATTTATAAAGCAAAAAGAAAAAATGTTTTAATTTCTCTTTGGACTCGGTAAGTTCCTGAAAATCAAAACGTTCGTAACGGGTTCGGTCGGTATGAAAATACAAACGCAATTCCAGAAAATTGGATACCATCACCCATTTGCATTCCTCGCCCATGGCATTGGCATAATCGAAGGCTTGTTGGATGGGCGTTCGGTTATCGCCCTGTCGTTTTTGGGGTTTATCCAAGTCGGTTTGTGCGTCTTTTAACTCAATGACGGCTTGAATTTTTTGCGTTGTATTTCCTTGATTATCAACAGAAAAGAACCCTAATGCGCCATCAGCTTTTTTGCCATCAACCTGTGTTTTTTGTTCCTTTGCCAAGTTCCAAACTTTGGCATTTTGGCGATATTCGTAGCCAAGAACTTCGCCAAAAATGAGATTCAAAAAATCAGCTTGCAAGCCTTCTTCTTTGGTAATGACCACACGTTTGGAAATAATGCCATTTGCCCAATTTTTGAGGTGTTGAACTTTGACCTCTATTTCCGCCGAAATTTGTTCTTTGAGGTCAAAATCTTTGGTTTTCAGATTCAGGTATTGGTCAGTAAAAATACGATGATGAAATTGCATTTAAATTCTATTTTATTGATAATCAGGAACATATAAAATTTTTGGGAGTTACTTTCAATCCATTTTTGATTGCAAGACAAAAAAAATCATTTCAGGATAAAATATACGAAAAAATGAAAAATTAGCACTTCACGCCTTCGTAATTATTTTATTTTTCAAATCAATTTCGTACTTTGGATAATGGTGCGTGATATTATTTACCAAATTAGTCATTATCTTTATTTATTAAACAAATTCTTTTTATGAAAAATATTTTTGACTTGCCTTTGCATTTGATTGGCTTGAGTGATTTGCCGGGCGTTCCTGTGGTGGGAATGCAAATTTTGGAATCAGGAACGCTCCAAAAGTTAATTGCTCGTACCAAAAAATTGCAAGAAATCTCTAAAAATTACACCGAAATTTATTCGATTGGAGATAAACTCGGAACAGGATACCATTTTATGTTTGGGCAGCCTTTGGAACTTTCTGCGAAAAATAAAACCTCAACTGACCTACGAATAGATGCCCAAAAAAATCTGCAAAAATTGCTTGAAAACAATCCTGAAGCGGCATTAAATCATTTATATCGCATGACATTTCGGGAAAAAAATCGAGAGGATGCCGACCAAAATGATGATTATATGGATTCATTTTTGGATAAACCCGAACAGTTTGCGATGTCGTGGTTGCCTGACAGAAATATCCAAGAAAGAGGAAAATCTTACCTTGCCGATTGGAGTGCTACGCTGACCGATGCTGATACGGCAGACCATTTTTTTTGGAAATTAATTTCGGAAAATGGCATGGCATATAATTTACTTTTTCTACAAAAAATCACATCAGACAGCTTACGAGATATTCAGAAAAAATTTGGTTCAATTTGGCAAGATAACTGGACAAAAAGTGCCGAAAATGGACATTTATATTCCATTGATTTGGAAATTTTTGAGCAAGCCCAAGCCTATAACGTCAAGGGATTCAGGCGGTTCACACCTGCTACGTTTACGATTCTCGAACAAAATCAGGAAACGAAAGCCCTAAAACCCGTTGCCATTCGGGTAGCAGGCTACGATGGAGATAATGAACAGTTTTATTCCCGCAAAATCGCTACGGATTCGGCGTGGCTTTATGCCTTGCAAGCGGTCAAAGTTTCGGTTACGGTTTATGGCATTTGGTACGGACACGTTTATTCTTGGCACATGGTTTCGGCGGCGATGCAGATGAGTTTTTATAATCATGTGAATAGCCAACATCCTCTGTATCAGTTAATTAATCCACAATCGGATTATTTAATGGAGTTCGATACGGTGTTGATGTTACTTTGGGAAAACATTGCGCCGCCGACTTCGTTTAATACCGCTTATCGATTTTTGCGTATGTCTGATATTTATGCCAAAGGACGAAATTATTTTGATGATGACCCCTTAACCATCTTAGAACGCAACGGTATCAGGGAGGAAGATTTTTCAAAGGAGGCAACTTGGGATAAATACAAAATTGTTAAAAATTACATTTCTATATGGAAATCTTGCGAGAAATACGTGCAGACTTTTGTA
>CAZNYR010000041.1:17887-33189 GCA_964577275.1 uncultured Cytophagales bacterium
CAGGTCGAAACTGATGAGCCGTTGCAAAATTGGATAGACGAAGCCAAAGACGATACGGATGGCAATATCAGGGGATTAGCACCCGTCCAGACCAAGGAAAAATTAGCCAGAATGCTGACCAGTTTGGTCTATCGGCTGACGGTGCATGGGGCTTCACGGCTCAATTCGACAGCACATCCCGCCCTGAGTTTTGTGGCTAATTTCCCGCCTTGTTTGCAAAAAGACGACATTCCGAATCCCAAAACCGAACTCACTACCCAAGAATTATTGCGTTATATGCCCAATACGGGAACGATTGGGGACATGATGGAATTTTACTTAATCTTCACATTTTCAGAGCCTTACGAGCCTTTCATCCCGAAGAAAGGAATAGACCAAAACCTATTTTTCGGAACTGACCAACATCATCCGTGCAATCAGGCATTGATGACATTACGTCAGGAAATTAGCGTATTTATGGATGAGTATAACGACTTCAAGCAATACCAACAATGGCCTTTGAATATCGAAACATAGAAATCATTGATTACTAATTTTCTATCTCATCAAATTTGGTACATTGACAGAAAACACGGTATTTTTGTCTTAAATCATAAAAAAAGTGGTAATGATATACCACTTTTTTGAATTTTTTTATTTTTGCTACAATTTTTTAGCCTCGATTAAATTGTCATAATGTCTTTTTCTTTGACGGTCAATAATTCGTCAATTTTCTTGATATGGACATCAGTAAATTGTTGCACTTTATCTTCGGCAGCTTTCACGGCATCTTCAGCAACTCCGTCCAGTTTTTTGAGGTCATTATTCGTATCCCGTCGAATATTTCGGACACTAATTTTTCCATTTTCGGCTTCGTTTTTAGCTTGTTTAGCCAGTTGTTTCCGCCGCTCTTCGGTCAATACGGGGATAGATAATCGGATAATTTCGCCATCATTTTGAGGATTAATACCTAAATCGCTATCTCTGAGGGCTTTTTCAATCGCTGGGATGACGGTTCTTTCCCACGGCTTAATCGTAATTGTGCGGGCATCAGGCGTATTGATGGTTGCCATTTGCGAAAGGTCGGTGGGCGTGCCATAATAATCTGCCCGAATGCCATCCAACATCGAAGGCATGGCTTTTCCCGCCCGAATTTTGGCTAATTCGCTTTGGGTGTGTTCTACCGCCTTATCCATTGATTCTTTGGCATCGTCTAATAATAGCTCAATTTCTTCCATGTTATACTGTTAATTTTTAAGTTTTAATGCGTTTTCATCCCAAAAAATGAAAGCACCCGAAAATGATAGAAAAGTACACAAATTTATAAATTTTTTCACGGATTTGGTCAATAAATTTGGCAAAGATTGTGCTTGTTTATTGAAAATGTGTCCATCCTTGCGCCTTGAGGTCAGTACGTGTTCCGCCTCGTGTGATGAAATTATAGCCATTTTTGGGGTCTGTCATGTGTCCGATAGTCGAAATATCTCGATGGTTCTTGATTTTTTCGTAATCTTCTTGTCGGATAGTAAACAATAATTCGTAATCCTCACCACCGTTGAGCGCACAAATCGAAGGACTAAACTTAAACTCATGAATGACAGTTTCGTAGGTTTGTTTATCAATCGGAATTTTGTCTTCATAAATCGTAACGCCTAATCCTGATGATTGTGCCAAATGCAAGGCTTCGGAAGCCAATCCATCCGAAATATCAATCATTGAAGTTGGAACTATCTCTAAATCAGCAAGTTCGTGAATAATATCGGTACGTGCTTCGGGCTTGAGTTGCCGTCCAACAACATAGGAATTCGTGTCCAACTGGGGTTGCATTTCGGGATTTGCCATAAAAACTTGTTTTTCTCGTTCCAAGACCTGAAGTCCCGTATAGGCGGCACCCAAATCTCCCGTAACACACAAAATATCATGGTTTTGTGCCGTATTTCGCCGCGTAATTTTATGCGGATTTGCCCACCCGATTGCCGTAACCGAAATCATCAAACCACTTCGGGAAGAAGTCGTATCTCCGCCCACCAAATCGACTTGGTAATTTTCGCACGCCAATTGCACTCCTTGATAAAATGCTTGAACCGCCTCCCACGAAAAACGATTGCTGAGTCCTACGCTGACCGTAACCTGTTTGGCGATGGCATTCATCGCGCAAATATCGGAAATATTTACGGTAATTGCCTTATAACCAAGATGTTGCAAAGGAACATACGTCAAATCAAAGTGTACCCCTTCCAGCAATAAATCCGTTGAAACGAGCATATTTTGTCCTGCCTCTCCCCGAATAACTGCCGCATCATCGCCAATGCCTTTGAGAGTAGAAGTATGATAAATTTGAGTATCTTGATTAATTTTTTCGATTAATCCAAACTCCCCTAATTCTGAAAGTTCAGTTCGTTTATCGCTCATAAATTTCTTGTGTTTAGCTCACAAAATTAGCCCATATTGGGTAGTTTCCAAATGCAAGTAAATATCAATGTACTTTTTGAAATAAAAATACATTTTTTTGTGTATTCGGTACACCTAAAAATTATTCCGAAAAAGGCTCAACCGAACGAATTACCGTATTCATTTCTCGGATAAGTTCACGTTTAGACTCGCCGGGTGCATACACAAAACCTTCGATATAAAATAATCGACCACTTTTTGTATCTGCAAACATATATGACACAAAAGAACCGCCCATGATGTATTTGGCATTCGTTCGCCACAATCCTCTCATTTCGAGCGCATAAGCATTATTTAAGGTGCTTTTCCGAAAAATAGGTAGTTCGAGTGTTTCTGTACGAATGTAAGATTCAGGGAATTTAGGGTCTGCAAATAAATGTTTTTTCGCCAGTTCGTTACGCCAAGCCAACATACTATCAGGTTCAAATTGAGCCTCCGACTCATAATTTTTGTAGGCAATGAAAAAATTACGGTCAATTTTTAGCTCAGGAAACCGATACCATACAAAATTTGGGATATCTTTGGCTTTTTTATAACCCGCAGGAATCAACATCTGAAGTTGGTGTGTTTTCTTGAGATTGGCTTCCGCTTCTTTCTGACGTGCCTTTGACAATCGAGTTTGCAGGCGTTGCGTTTCCTCTTCCTCAAAAATTCGGCGTAATCCTTCTTTATTTTTACGTAAATTTCGTAGCAAATCCTCTGATTTATAGGCAAATAAATGTAAAACTCGTTGTCCTTTGGCATAAATATCCTGCTTCGTAAACATGAAATAATCAGGATTATTTTTAATTTTTTCTAATGCTTCTTTCGGGAAATATTCTTGTAATTTGCGATTGCCTTTGGAATTATCATTCACCAATGTAACAAAAACAAGATTTGTGTGCATTTTTAGGAATTTATTGATTTTCAGCGGGTCAATGAAATTAACCCGAAATCGTCTTTCATTTTGCAATAATCCGGGCTGTGTCGAATTAAAAATATCCTTAACTTCCTGACCCACAGGCATTTCCAATAATGTCGTATCCATAAAAATCATCATTTCGCCTGACGAGCCAGAAGCTTTCGGGAGCATTGTATCGCTTGTTTGTTGTGTCTCATCGCAGGCAAATGGGATAAACAGAAAAAAAGCTATCAGGCTTACATGAATCAGGTATTGAATTTCTTTCATTAGAATTTATGCTATTTTTTTGATTTTAAACACATTGTACAAAATAATATCAAAAATTACAAATTTCATATTTTGGTTTGTTTTTAGCTTGTAACTTTTGGTTATCGAGTTTAGTTTGTTATCGGAATTTGATGAGCTTGGCAAAGTTCAAGAATATTTTTTTCGTAACTGCGGTCTTGTAATTTGATTTTGAGGTTTTTAGATTCGTGCTTCAACCCGATAAACCAATAATAATTGCGATTGATTCGGCGAAAATACGAAGTCTCAATTTGCTGAATATCAATGCTTTGAATGATATTTTCGTGTTTCATAATCCGCAACGCATTTTCTGCAATTTCCAATCGACAAGCAAAATACCGACTTTCGAGCCACAAAACCAGCAAATACATCGGCACGACCGTAATCAACAGCAAACCAATTATCGAATAATCCTCATTAAAGTTATGTTTAAAACTGGTTTTGAGCCATTCTTGCAAGCCAATAAAAATTCCAGAAATACACATGACCGACACCCAAAATAAAATATTGGCTCGGCGTGCATTTTTTGTATCATAAACGATAATGGTTCGGGTATTTCCTGTCATCATAAATCGTATGGGTATTGGGTCATCTAATATTATATTTTATTGATTATCAGAGGAATACATCAAGAATTAACAAGGAATTAAATTTGAGATTCATTGATTAGACATGAAATTTTTTAAGTTTGTGCCTACTCCAAAAAGTTGTTAAACCTACGTTAATCCAAGTTAAAGCAGCAATTAGTTTGTCTTTTTTGTGTCATTAATTTGTAAGTTATTCAAAAGTTTGGTCTTAAAGTTAGTAAAATTGACCAATAATTCAGAATCAAACACAGTATCCCATGAAAAAAAAGATTTTTATCGGTTTTTTATTCATTTTCGTATGTTCTTTTGCACTTATCAATGAATATCGACCCACAGACCATGACTATCGGAGCATCAAAAACAATAAATTTGAGCGAGGCGAAGAACTCACCTATTTGGTACATTTTGGGTTTGTAAATGGCGGCGAAGCCACCGTAAAGTTAGATGAACAATTATATCGCCTCAATGACCGTGTATGTTATAAGGTTGATGTTCGGGGTAAAAGTCTGGGTATCACGGCTTTAACTTATCGTGTCAATGACCTTTGGCGTTCGTATATTGATACGGGAGCGATGATGCCACACAAGTTTTATCGGAGCATTCGGGAAAATAATTATAAACGGGATGAAGAAACTTATTTTGACCACTTCAACGGCACGGCAAAAGTGATGAATATTACTGACCGTGAAAATGTTAAATCAAACACTTTCAAGGTTGAAAAGTACATTCAGGATATGGTCAGTGGTTATTACTTTTTACGAACGCTCGAATTTGAAAAATACAACAAAGGCGATATTATTGAAGTACAAGGATTTTTGGAAAATAAATCGTATGATTTCAAAATCAGATATTTAGGAAAAGAAAAGCTCAAAACCAAATTCGGCAAAATTCATGCGGCGGTTTTAGCACCCATTATGCCTGAAAATCAATTATTTGATGGCGAAAATGCGATTAAGGCTTGGATTTCGGATGATGACAATCGTGTACCGCTCAAAGTGGAGGCGGCACTACTTGTCGGAGCGATTGAATTAGATTTGATAAAGCATCGAGGTTTGAAGCATAAATTTCGTAAGAATAAGAAATAGAGTATCAGGTGGTTACAAAAAAAACGTTGTCAAGAAGATATGTTTTGACAACGTTTGGAAATTTTCATTCAAAACATAACACGTTCATTATAACTTCTTGATAATCACTAAGTTATTGGCAAGTTACATCGCCCACTACATCAATCAAGGCATCTGGGGCATCTGGAGTATATACCTTTACCGAAAACTTAATAGTATTACCTTGGTGTGTCATTGTCCCGCTTTTGGAATAATATTCTTTGCCTTCTGTTAAGCTCATAACCTGAATAAATGGACAATCGCCACAGCCTTCAGTCATGACCTTATCATCCACCGCCGATTCTCCCGAAGCTGGAGCGTTCAGCACGACCACCATATACGAGCCGTCAGTTGCCGTAATGCTAAAATTATTTCCTTCGCAAGGTGCGCTCGCTTCGTGTTCTGCGCCATTGATGGTTACTTTTTGGGCATAAAGCGAATAAATTTGTACATTTCCAAGCACAAACAGTGCAAAAACAAACTTCAAAATCACATTCATCAGCCAAAAATTTAAAATTTAGGGAATTAAACAATAGTTAAGCAACGATGAGTCCTAACGATTTTAGAATAACATAATCACTTGATAATCATTAAGTTATGTTCAAATCAAATCAAAAACTAATTTTGTCCCAGCACTTGCCTAAACAGCTTTTGACAAAATACGAAATTTTATTCAAAACCTAAATTCCTGCCCTATATTCCACAAAAACTAAAGTAGTTTAACGTTTTATTGATATTTCGTTTCCAATTCTTGGGCAAAAAATCGTTCATAGTTTTCAATCGTGCGTGTGATGGAAAATGTTTCAAAAGCGGCGATTTTTCCATTTTTTATGAGTTCCTGACGTTTAGCATCATCGTAAAGTACAATTTTGATACATTCGGCTAATTTTTTGATATGCTCATGTTCAAACCAAAGTCCATTTTTTTGATTTTCGAGTACATCCATGATGCCCTGTGCCTTCGTGCCGATGACGGGTATGCCCTGCCCCATCGCCTCAAGCAACACCAAGCCAAAACCATCGGTAATTGAGGCTAAGATACTGACATCGAAGAGTTTATAATAACTCATGATTTCATTTCCTGCTACGATTCCTGCATAAATAATTTCATTTTTTATGTCCAATTCTTGGATAATATCATCGTATTTCCCAGTGGGAACGCCCGCAAATATTACTTTGATAGATTCATCATTTAAATAAGGTAAAGCTCGAATAATTTGGTCTTGTTTTTTGGGTCTGGACACGCAACCAATGACTTTATCTTGGGGTTTTAAGCCGTATTTTTGGCGTAATGATTCGGTCTTTTGGTCATCGGCTTGGGCAAAACGTGCTTTAGGTAATCCATTGTAAATCACATGGATATGATTTTCTGGAATGCCTTTTTTGACAAAAACTTCTTTGAGGCTGGGCGTAATTGCGATGATTTTGTCTGTTCCTTTGACATAGAATGTATTTTGCAACCAACCGCCCACACTTAAAGGATATTGCCGCCGTGTATGATAAATTAATACCTTTAAGTTGTATCGCCATTTTGCCAAAATGGTCGTATATCTATCTGTGGTAGATTGTGCATTAATTATCTGAATGTCATATTTTTGTACAATTTCTTTGATGTGCCTGATATTCTGTCTATCCAGCTTACTTCGGAAAGTCATTTTTTCAATAATAACAGGCGTATCTTTTAGTAAATCAGGGAATAATGAACCTTCGGGACATCCCAAGACCACACGATGTCCTCGTAGGGCAAGTCCTTTGCTGAGATAAGAAATCGAATTAGTAGAACCTGCAAGCACTTTTTCGCAGGTCAAAATAAAAATATTCATGGAGTCATCTATTTGGAAATCAAGGTATTAGGAATCGTTTTCTTCGGATTCTATTTCAAATTCGTGTTCAGGAATTTCGTCGATCCCGACCGAATCAGCGGTTTTTCGTGGCAAACTATCAGGTAAAATGCGTGAAGGAGTCGGACACCAATAAGGTTTGGTAATGGTTACGTCAGGTTTGGGAAATAGCCCTCTGGTAATGCCCAGATTTTCTTGGGATTGGTATATTTTTTCCATAAAAAGTCCAAACATTGGAAGTGCCATTTTTGAGCCTTCGCCAATATCAGATGTGCGAAAATGAATCGCCAAATCATCGCCACCAACCCAAACCCCAGCGACCAAATCTTTGGTTAATCCCATGTACCAGCCGTCAGCGTGTCCCGAAGAAGTTCCTGTTTTGCCACCGATTTCGTTGCGCTCACCGAACAAGTCATAGCGATAAAGTCGTCCCGAAGTTCCGCCCGGCTCCTGCAAACTTCCCTTGAACATCTGCAACATCAAAAATGCGGTTTCGGCACTCATTGCCCGACTGGTTTGGGGTGTAGGTCTAAAAATGGTGTGTCCATTTTGGTCTTCGATGCGGGTAATAAATGTGGGTTCTGTCCAGATGCCATGATTCACAAACGTACCATACGCCCCGACCATCTCGTAAAGCGACACATTATTTGAGCCTAAAGCAATCGAAGGAACTTCCTTTAACTCGCTGGTAATGCCCATGTTACGGGCATAATCGGCAACCGTTTTCCAGCCCACGATTTTGGTCAATTTGGCGGCAATCGTATTAATCGAACAGCCCATACCATAACGCAAACTCATGGATTTATTAGAAAAAACCCAATCGGCATTGTGCGGACTCCAGTATTTTATTTTGCCTTCCTCTTCGTATCGAATTGTTAAAGGCGTGTCTGTCAGTCGGTTACAAGGCGAATACCCAAATTTATCAATTGCCGCAGTATAAACAAACGGCTTAAAAGTTGAACCGGGCTGGCGTTTGGATTGTCTGACATGGTCATATTTGAAATATTTATAATTAATGCCACCAACCCATGCCTTGATTTTGCCTGAAGTTGGCTCCATTGCCATCAGGCTTCCGTGTAAGAATTTTTTGTAATATTTTATGGAATCTAATGAACTAAATACGGTATCAATTTCACCTTGCCACGAAAATACCTTCATCTTTTTTGGGGCATGAAGTGCCTTTGCTATTTTGGTAGAATCTCCTTTGTATTGTTTTCTAAGTCGCTTATAAACAGGTAGATACGTTAATATTTTATCAATATAATTGGAAATCGGTCGGTTTCGGCGGTCTGACCAAGGCTCCTGTCCCTGCCAGTGTTTATAAAATTCTTTCTGCAAATATTTCATCTGCTCTTCCATGGCTTGCTCCGCCAGTTTTTGTACTCTGGAGTCAATCGTAGTATAAATTTTCAAGCCATCCGCATACAAATCGTGTCCATTTGCCTCACACCATGTTTTGAGATAATTATTCATCACACTGCGGAAGTAAGTTCCTGCGCCATTTTCAAATTTTTCGGGTGTATAATTGATTTCTAATGGTAATTTTGAAACCGAATCATATACATTTTGTGTAATAAAATCATACTTTACCATCTGATTTAACACCGTATTTCGGCGACGAGTGCTATTTTTGGGATTCAGAATCGGGCTGTAATAGGTCGGTGCTTTTAGCAATCCAATCAAAGTGGCTGCTTGTTGCAAATTAAGATTTTCGGGCAGAGTACGGAAAAACGTTTTGGAAGCCGTTTTGATGCCAAATGAATTGCTACCAAAATCTACCGTATTAAGGTACATCGTCAGAATTTCATCCTTCGAGTATGATTTTTCTAAGTTAATTGCCGTAATCCACTCTTTAGTTTTACTGATAAGAATCCGTAAATACGGAATCCCACTTAATGCGCCCTGCGTGCCGTGTTCACGGGTTTTGAACAAATTTTTGGCTAATTGTTGCGATACCGTGCTTCCGCCTCGTTTATCGCCTCGCACCATATACCAAAATATTGAGCCTAAGGCTTTTAGGTCAATTCCCGAATGGTCATAAAAGCGAATATCCTCCGCTGCCAAAAGTGCTAATTGGGCATTAGGCGAAATTTCCTCAAATGTAATGGGTGTGCGGTTTTCCAAAAAATAACGCCCCAAAAGTACGCCATCGGCAGTATAGAGTTCGGAGGCGGTCGGAATTTTAGGGCTTTCCAGCTCTTCCATGCTGGGCAAATCCCCAAATAAACCAAATAAATTGTATTCTACGGATTTGAAATAAATAAAACCCAATAGAATAAATCCGCCAAAAATCATCCAAGAAACTCGCCAAAGTTTTGGAATATTATCTTTCGTAAACTTAAATTTTTTCAGGGACATCATGTGTCAAATTGCCTTACTCGTAAATTTTTTAGGGACAAAAATAAAAACAATAATACGTTAAAAAGCAAAGATTCAAGGGATTTGGGCAAAAATATTGCAAAAATTAACAAGCGCAAAAGCCAATAACACGCCACACATTATCTTTACTATGCGTGGCGTATTATTGGGATATTCTATTTATCGCCCTCTTCAGAAATAATTTGGGGTTGTTTTCGAGGCTCAACGCCCTGATTTTGAGCCATTCGTTTGGGTTTGGTTTCTTTTTGAGGTTTTTCTTGCTGTGGTTTTTCGGTGTTTTCGGGCTGAATATCTTGCTTGGGTTTTTCGATGAATGTTTTTTCCAAAATGCGCTGTTCGGCATCTTTTCGGGTAATTTCGCCTCCTTCTCGCAAATATTTTTCGATAATCAAACTGGCAATCGGCGCAGCCCACGTACCTCCAAAACCTGCATTTTCGACATACACTGCAATCGCAATTTTGGGATTATCCTTTGGTGCAAAAGCAATAAAAACCGAGTGGTCTTCGCCGTGCGGATTTTGTGCCGTGCCTGTTTTGCCACAAACGACAATATCCTTGATGTGCGCCCTTCGAGCCGTTCCCGCACGCGGTACATTTTCCATTCCTTCCACAATCATCTCAAACCATTTTTGGCTAATGCCAGTTTCTCGTTTGGTGCGGAATCGGGGATGAATTCGGGTTGAATCCCCGCCAATTTTTCGGACGATGTGTGGCGGGATAAAATAGCCTCGATTCGCAATCGTAGCCGCTACATTTGCCATCTGAAGCGGAGTCGTTCCCATTTCGCCCTGCCCGATACTTAATGAATAAATATTGGATAAGACCCATTTTTTGTTCCGAAAACGTCTGTCATAATACGTTGTATCAGGAATTAATCCCGGTTTGGCACCATGAATATCTGTGCCTGCCGTTTCGCCAAGCCCGAATTTGTGCATATATTCATTCCATTGTTGTAATCCAATACGAGTGTTTTCGGGCGTATCGCGTTGCCCTTTCAAGATAATTTTGCCATATGCCTGCCGATACCAAGGATTACATGAATATTGAATCGAACGAGGAATATTGAGCGTGTAAGGGTGTCCATGGCATTTTACAACCCGTTGGGTGCATGAAAACAGTTGGTCTTCGGGCAATGCGCCCATACCCAAACCAATTAACGCCTGTACAGTTTTGATGGTCGAACCGGGCGGATAAGACGACATGGCTGCCCGATTAAAAAGCGGTTTATTTTTGTCTTTTAATAATTCAAAATAATTTTTCGTAACTTCTTTGCCTCTGCCCGTCAGTTTGTTAGGATGATAAGAAGGCGCAGAAACCATCAGCAAAATTTCGCCTGTGGCGGGTTCAATCGCCACGACTGCCCCACGCTTGCCCTGCATTAATTTTTCGGCATATTTCTGGAGTTGGAGGTCGATGCTGGTTTGTAAATCCTCGCCCATTCTCATCGGTTTATCCATTCTCCCATCCAAATACGCCCCTTTTTCGATACGCCGCACATTCATCATCACATATCGACTACCGGGCTGTCCGCGCAATACCGAATCATACGAAGCCTCAATCCCCGCCTTGCCGATTAAATCACGCTGTTCGTAATCTTCCCCCAATTTTCGTTTGACCGATAGCGTTTTTTTGTCAATTTCCTTGACATAACCCAACACATTTGCCAAAACAGGTTGCACATATTTTCGCATCGTCCGCACCTCATAACTCAAGCCTTCGTATTCGCCAATTTTGTCCTGCACCATTGCAAATTGTTCGGGCGAAAGTTGCTTAATCAATTCCGAAGGTTTATACCACGAATGTTTTTGGGCTTTCTCAAGTCGTGTGATAAGTTCTTCTTTTTCAATAAAAAACGACTGACAAAAAGTTGCCGTATCCTCCAATTTGAATTTGCGAGGCACAACCATAATATCGAAAACATTTTCGTTCGCCACAATCAAGTGTCCGTTGCGGTCATAAATCATCCCACGCTTGGGCTGCTCTCGGATACGTTCTTTGACATTACTCTCTGCCTGTAACTCGTAATCTTTATTCAAAACTTGCAGAAAATATAGCTTTGTAATAAAAATCGAAGCTACGAACAAAATAACAAGAATAATGATATTTATTCTGAATGACCTTTCCAATTTATTTCCTTAATTTAGGATGTTTCGTTGATGTGTTTTTTCATTTCTACGTTACTCAAATCGATTCTTGTGCCAAAAACACACCGCCAAGCAAATTTTTAGTTTAATGCCTCAAAAACGCAACAAACCAAGACAAAGTTCTGAAATAAACCCCAAGATTGCAACCCCTATTTTTTGCACAAATCTAACGTATTTCGAGAATTTCAAATACTTCGCACTCAAAAGAATCCGCCTCCCTGCCTTCAGGGTCGAGCGTTACGGGACGTTGTTCCATCGGATTTTGAGTTGATTTAATTTTTTTTACCTTAAATTCTCCCCGAATTTTTATGGTTTTCCCTTCATTTTTAGCAAGTTGCGCCCCGAATTTCGCCTCATCAAATTGTAGTACATGGCTTGCATTTTCCGTATTCAACACATAAAAATCGCTCCCTTGGGCGCAATAACTTTGTGTTGATTTTGCCCATGGTTTACGTTCGAGCTTCCCTTTTAGGGTTTCGGAATTTTGACTTGAAACAGGCATACACGCTATCAATACAAATAAAACAAAAATTAAACTATAATTTTTCATATTTTAATAATGATTTAGAATGAATGAAATACACGATAATTAAAGCAATGAAATATTTTAATTATAATACAAAGGCTTGATTTTCAAGTGATTATATTATCCAACTACGTTCGTACATGGACTTACAAAAAATAAGTTACATCCCAAATTATATTTTGTTGAACATCAAAAGCCCTTTCTTGTACGGTGGTTTTACCCGAATAATCCCGCAAAATCGCCGTGGTGGAGCGCGTCCCGTATTCAGGAAAATGAGCAATAAACATCGAAGAAAGCCCTTTTTCCCACTCGTAAGGAATCCCTGTTTTAGGCAATTTGGCATCAGGCGCACGCTCTGTATCAAACATCAAACGCATTAATTCATCCGTAGTCAGGTCTGATTTTTTGATAATTTCGCTCAATTTTGCTTGTGCTTTTCGAGTTTTTTGCCACAAAAAATCATTCAAAATACTATTGCTTAAAGCATAAACTCCTTTTTGAAGTTCCTGATTTTCAGCACAATAATTGGATGAATAAAAAAAGCCCGTTTCATCCAAAACCAACAAATTAAATCCGTTATAATCTTGCTTGAAACCCTCCAATTCTGTGCTATAATCTTTGGCAGATTGGTCATTTATCAAAAATTGTGCCGTCAAAAGTCCTCGTGAAGGCACATTCTCCTCCTGCCGAAATCCATCCCGATAATTCGTTAAAGCTGTAAATCGTCCTTTTTTGTCCAGTCCAAGCCAAGTACCGCCCCTTTCCAAGTCTTTACCCGCCAAAATATGGGGCGATTTTTCCCAGAAGTGCATCGGAATTGTCGGGCGTTTGAAAAATTCATCTCGGTTTGCTACCAAAACTAATTCGTATTTTGGGTGAGATTGCCAAGAAAATGCAAGAAGACACATACGCAATAATTCATGTTGGCACAAAATAAGTATCTGACAATCACTATTTTAAGACCTACCAAATTTCTCAAAATTGGTTAGGTCTTAAAAGTTAAAATTTATTTTTTCTTATCACCCGAACCCGTAACTACCTCTAATACAGAGGATACTATCGTAATAATGAACGAAAAAACTAATGCCATAATCCAACCGTCCACGCTGAATCCTGATACAAAATAATCTGCCAAAAGGATAATTGCTGCATTAATAATAAGCAAGAATAACCCTAAGGTAATCACCGTAATTGGAAGCGTAAGTATCTGAATAACAGGCTTTACCACCGCATTCAATACGCCCAAAACGACCGCCACAATAATTGCCGTCAAGAAGCCATCCACCGTAACGCCCGGTAGCACTTTTGCCGTAATAAAAACGGCTAATCCCGAAACTAAAAGTCTGATAATGAATCCCATTTGATTTGGTATTTAAGTTTATGAATAGATAAAAATACGTAAATTATTTCAAAAATCATCAAAAAAATACGTTAAGATTTGGTTATCTCATCTAATAACTTTGCGATTTTTTGGGTTTGGTTATAGTTTGTGTATTTTTCAAAATTCGCCGTTTCGATTTTAATTATTTTATCTTTTTGCCAGATTTCAAAGAAATGTACTAAAAGTTTTTTAATTTCATTTTTTTGGTGATATTCTGCCGAAAATCCTGCACCAACTTCAGTAATCATGTTGTCCGAATCACTGCCCGCAGGACTCAAGCAAATAATCGGGCGTTTGACTGCAAAATATTCGTATAATTTACCGGGGATTCGTCCCATCGTATTGCCCGCCAAATTGAGCAAAAGCAATAACATTTGTGAATTAGCCATGTATTGAAGAGCCTGATTACGAGGCACTTGAGGGATAATTTCTATCAAATCTCGAATGCCTAATTCTTGGGCTTTTTGCATCACTTCGCCATCGGTTTTGCCCACACTTCGGAATCGAAAATATGTTTTAAATGCCTCATTTTCAGAGGCTAATTCGGAGATTGCCTCAAAAAGTCCTGTCGGCATTCGGTCTGCACCCAAAAGTCCCGTGTGTGTGAGCGAAAATATATCCTCAAAAACAGGCGTTAAGTCCTGAAAATCAGGCGTATCGTAGCCATAATAAAAGACCGAAACATTTTTTGCGCCGATATTTTCCAAGTCTTTTTTCCAAGTCGGCGAGGCAATCGTGATTCGGTCAGCATTTCGGAAAGTTTCTTGCTCCAGACGATGATATTTTCGGTCTGCCCATTGCGTCAAAATCAACCGTTCATACAAATCAACTTGCGTCCAAGGGTCTTGAAAATCAGCAATCCACGGAATCCCTGTTTTTTGTTTGATTCGACAGGCAATCACATGATTCGTATGTGGCGGTCCATCCGAAAAAATAGCATCTACTGGATTGTTTTTCAGGTAGTTAAGTAAAAATTTGACGGACGGACGAATCCAAAACGCTCGTGCATCAGGAATGAAAATATTACTCCGAATCCAGACGGCAATCGTGTGTCGCAAGCCTCGCTTCTGGTCGGTTGCCACCAACGCATGATTGACATTCGCATTGGGAGGCTGTCCCGTAAATTTTTTGTAAAAGGTGTAAGGCTCAAAAATAGGTTGGCGCAAAACCGTAATGCCTTCGGGAATATCCTTAAAATTACTTTCGTCATAACTTGGATAATGTGCATTCTGCGCTGTATAAATGACTGGTTCCCAGCCGAAATCACGCAAATATTTGGTTAATTTCAAACAACGTAACACGCCAATTCCACCGCAAGGAGGAAAATAATACGTAATAATGAGGACTTTTTTTCGGGGCATAAGTGCGATGTTTTTTGTACGAAGATAGGCGAAAAATAACACAAACAAAACCGCTTTTTAGCCCTATTTTTTTCGGATTTTTGTCTTTCAGAATTTTTTATTCATTCGGGATTCAGGCATGATATAAGACCAAAAATCGGGAAAATGCAATATTTTTAGCGTTCTCATTTATTCTATAATTAACTCATTATCAAGCATTTAAAAATTAATTTTGAAATATTTTATTTTGAATCAGTAACTCAATGTGTTCTCCTCTGCTCGATTCGTCAAAAAAATCATGGTATTTTCATTCCCAAAAAAATGTTTTAACATTTAAAGAAGTTATATTTGGTCAATTTTTTGCACCATATAAAAGCATATAAGTC
>CAZNYR010000042.1:0-12700 GCA_964577275.1 uncultured Cytophagales bacterium
AAATGCCAAAGTATGTACCGCTACTTTCGAGGCTAACATTTCGTTCAGGGCTTCGAGGCGGTCGGTGCGCCTTCCACAAATCACTAAATTGATGCCTTTTTCGGCAAAAAGTAGAGCCGTAGCTCGTCCAATTCCTGAGGTAGCTCCCGTGATAAATGCGGTTTTGGGTCTTGTCGTTGGTTTCATCTTTTGAAATTTTGTTGATGATAAATTTCTAAATTCTCAATCGGTGTTTTTATGATTTTTTCAATCTTAATAGTATGATTATCAGCAATTTGCATAAATATTTCTTGGAAATAAAATACAATCGAACCGAGCATAAAAAGCGGATAAGACCGATAATTATCATGTGAACAAACCATTTTTCGGAAAAATATATCAAATCGTTTTGCCAATAAATCTTGTACAAATTCACAATCTAAATTTTCAGCTAAAAAAAACGTAAAATTTGCCAAGTAACGATTCGGAAATTTTGCTTGATAAATTCCTTGAATTAATTCATCTCGATTCAATGTATATTTTTTCTCAAAGCTATCTTGCAGATTATCAGGAAGTTCCTGCCTCAAAAAATGTCTGACCACTTCCCGCCCCAAATCCGCTCCACTCCCCTCATCACCGAGCAAAAACCCCAAACCAGATTGATAATTCGGAAAATCTTTGCCATCATAAAAATTCACATTTGCACCCGTTCCCAAAATACCGATAAGTCCTTTTTGCGTGCCTGCCAAACTTCGGGCTGCCGCTAACACATCGGTTTCAATCCAAATATTTTGAGGTCTAACTCCCTGAAAAACAGCTTGTAATGCTTGTTTGACGATTTGTTTTTTGGTAACAGTTTGGCATCCAGCACCATAAAAATAGATATTCTGAATGGATACATTTTGGAATGAGTGTAATTCCATCTTCAGAATCGTAACTATCTCTAAATCAGATTGATAAAATGGATTAATTCCTGTTCCCAATACGATTTGAGTCGGTTGGTCTGGAATCAATAAACGCCATTCCGTTTTTGTCGAACCGCTATCGGCAATTAAAATCATCGTTTTGTTCTAATTAATTATCTTTGAGGTATGAAAACTATCAAACCACAGCCACTCCAAAAAGGCGATACTGTTGCTTTAGTCAATGTTGCTGGAGCGATTTATGCGCCTGAAAAATACGATATTACACACCAAATATTACAAAATTTAGGCTTAAAAGTCAAAGAAAGTGCCACATTACGAGAAACTTATGGCTATCTGGCAGGCACAGACCAAATGCGTGCCGATGCGCTCCATCAGGCATTTGCCGACCCCGAAGTCAAGGCTATTTTGGCGATGCGAGGCGGATTTGGATGCACTCGAATATTGGATAAAATTGATTATCAAAATATACAATCTAACCCCAAAATCTTTTGTGGCTTTAGTGATATTACGGCATTACATAGCGCAATTTTTACGCATACGGGTTTGATGACATTTCATAGTCCAGTCGGAACAACTTTGAACGATAAAACTTCCTTGATGTATTTCCAAAAAATGCTATTTGGCGAAAAAATAGAATCGCTTAAAAATCCACAAACTACTGATTTTCAAATACTTTATCCCCAAAAAACAATATATTCTGGAAAAGCACAAGGCACATTAATCGGTGGAAATTTGACATTATTGACCACACTTTTAGGCACGAAATATACCTACCATTACGACCAAAAAATTCTATTTATCGAAGAAATCAACGAAGCAATTTATCGGATTGATAGGATGTTTTCGCAACTCAAATTGGCGGGTATTCTGGAAATGGTTTCGGGCATCATTATTGGACAATTCACAGATTGCGAATCCACAAACAAGGCACACTTTTCTTTAGCGGAAATTTTGGATTTTTACCTCAAACCTCTCCAAAAACCAGTTTTTCGAGGGGCAATGGTTGGACATTCTCCGCAGTCCTACACCTTGCCTATCGGAGCAAAAGTAGAATTAGATGCCGATAATTTTTGCCTTCATTTCGTGGATTTTTAGTGTAATTCTTTTACGCCAACGGTATCCAAAAGCACTTCGTAGTAGCTCTTTTTCAGGACTTTAGCCCGAAGCCAAGCATAAAAACCCATCGCCTGCAAATCTTCGGCTTCGGCAGAAATCAGAATCACATTTTCACGAACTTCATGCTCAAAAAACTTGCGCCCAAACTCCTGCCGCTCGTCCATAAATTGTTGCAAATAATTGAGAAAAACCCGAATGGTATCAAAACGAGGATGTTCTTCAAAAAAATTCGCAAATAAACGCTTGGTATTTTTCAGAATTTTTAGGGCGACATCGGGATTTCCGATTTCATATTGTGTCAGGGCTTCAATCAAATATTTTTTTAATAACCATTCCATGCCGACTTTTTCTGCATAAAATTTATCTGAACGATTTATTTGTAATATCAATTTATTACAATCCTTGAATCGCTCTGCCGTAAAGTAATACACAATCAAATTAAGTTGCACATTGAGCAAATCGCTGACCGAAAGTTTGTGCTTGGGCGCATAAAATAACGCCTCACAAACTTGGATTGCTTCCTGATTTTTTTCTCGGAAATGTAAAATTCCTGCACGTAAGGTTTCGTATTTTAAATAAAAAAAAGGATAAAAATCTTGTTCGTGTGTTGTGAGATTTTGATAAAATTCGATTAAATATATTTCAGCTTGGACAAATTTTTTGTTTCGATACAAAATATGTGTTATCATATACAATAAACGAAGTTTATAAAAATGATGCGGCTTTGAAAAACCTCCATTTTTTTCGATTTCGTCATATTTTTTGATGATAAATGGCTCAAAATCAATAAACTCTTTACTTGCCAAATGTACCGAACGCACTGCCGAAATGAATCCGTGTAATAATTTGGGACGACGAATTACGGCTTCATCAAGCTGATAATCGGCTAAGATTTGAGAAATAATTTCACCAATTTTTTTGAATTTTATTGATTTTTTGCGTTCCCGAATTTCCTGCCGAACCAATGCCAATGCAATTATGGCTCGTTCGTCTTCTTGTGCTAATTTTTGATTTGATGCTTTTTTTTGGATGATAAGTTGTGTATCATCGGCAAATTCTGACTCCGAAAATTCCAACTGCAACAAGTAAACTCGGTTTAATAATTCAAACTGTTCATTTTTTTGGGCAATTTCTTCAGCTTTCCGCACGAAATGCCAAGCAGTTTCCTCACTTTTTTTCTGAAAAAGATATTCGGATAGTGTCAGATAACCCATTATTTTTGAAGAAGTTGTGTTATTATTATCGGTTTGTTTGAGCCAAATAAATTTTGTTAATTCCTGAATCAGACGCTTCCGCAAAGCGTGGTATCCTTCCCGATTTGGAGATGCGGGATATAGTTTTTGAATCAGTTGTGTAGGTTTATAATCCTTTGATTCTGAAAGAATTACGAACAAATCTACGTCTTTTCGGCTTCGTTTGTTCTTTTGTCGTGCCAAGAAGGTCTGAAACTGTCGTTTTTCGTCCGCTGAAAGTGTGTGGATGGTAGCTTTTAAGAAATCCATATCTTTGAATAATACAATTTATGGTATTGATTAAGTCGGGATATTTCCGAAATTTTTGGTATAGTTTTGTTTTCTTTGCGGTAGTTTTTTGCAAAACAGACTAAAAAGTTAGCATAAAAACAGCAAAAACGACAAAAAAACAATCGCCAAAGGCGGAGGTTTATCTAAATGGTTCATGTATTTGTTTCAAAGTTATACCCGAAACGAACCCCTTTTTGGGTGTTTTATTTCGATAAAATCATAGATAAATGATGGAAAAAATAGCAGGCTTTTCAAAATTAACGAAATCCGATAAAATCCGAAAGGTGGCGCAGTGGTTTCCTGAACAAAGTGCGGAAATCATCCAAGAATTTGAAAGTTTTTGGCATGAAAATTCCGACACGCAACAGCTTTTTGATGAGTTCAGCGAGAATACACTGACCAATTATTATATGCCTTACGGGATTGCGCCTAATATACTGATTAACAATCAGTTATATGCCGTTCCGATGGTCATTGAAGAAAGTTCGGTGGTGGCAGCAGCGGCAAAAAGTGCCAAATTTTGGATGAGTCGAGGCGGTTTCAAAGCCCAAATTTTAGGCTCAAAAAAAATCGGACAAGTACATTTTCATTGGGCGGGTAATTTTGAAAAATTACAAGGCGTTTTTCATGAATTAAAATCGGAATTACTCAAAAATACCGAAAGCATCACCAAAAATATGCGTGCCAGAGGCGGTGGTATTTTGAGCATCAAACCTGTGGATATGACGCATATCGAGCCAAATTATTATCAACTCAAAGCCGAGTTTGAAACCTGCGATTCGATGGGCGCAAATTTTATTAATTCATGTCTGGAATCTTTTGCGCGCACGCTCGAACATTGGATTGGGACAAATGCCATGTTTGAGGGCAAAGAAAAGGACATTTTGATTATTATGTCTATTTTATCAAACTATACGCCAGAGTGTCTGGTGCGGGCATGGGTCGAATGCGACATCGAAGAATTAGGGCATTTTGAGGGCGGAATTGATGCCCCATTATTCGCCAAAAAGTTCCAAACGGCAGTAAATATTGCCCGAAATGACGTGCATCGCGCCACTACGCACAACAAAGGTATTTTTAATGGCATTGATGCGGTTGTTTTGGCGACAGGCAACGATTTTCGGGCGGTTGAGGCTTGCGGACATACTTACGCCTCACGAGATGGACAGTACAGAAGTTTAACTGATGTCAGCCTTGAAGACGAAAAATTCAAATTTTGGCTTGATATTCCGATGGCATTAGGAACGGTGGGCGGTCTGACTTCCTTGCATCCGTTGGCAAAACGTTCGTTACAAATTTTGGACAATCCTTCGGCAGAGGAATTGATGCAAATTACGGCGGTAGTCGGATTGGCGCAAAACTTTGGCGCATTGAAATCTTTGGTAACGACAGGCATCCAAAAAGGACACATGAAAATGCACTTGCTCAATATTTTACGTCATTTTGAAGCCACCGAAAACGAAACGCATCGAGCCGTAGAGCATTTCAAAAATAACGTGGTGTCGTTTAGTGCTGTTAGCGATTTATTAAAAAGCTGGCGCAATTCATAATACCGAAAACGCTTTTCTTACACTTGTCAGGTTTTAAGAACTTGGCAAGTTTTGGTTCTTAAAAACTCAAATGTTCAACATGAGTTTTATTCATTATTTTATACTCAAAAATGATTGCGATTCAGCTCATAAACAAACCGATTGTGGCGCAAAAATGGATTGATTTGGTAACTTCCGAATCTTGTGGGGCGATTGATATTTTCATCGGAACAGTTCGCCATCAGACGCAAGGCAGAAAAGTACTAAAATTGGATTTTGAGGCATATAATCCAATGGTTATCAAAGAGTTAGAAAAAATTGCGGTGCAGGTTCAAAGTCAATGGAATGTCAAAAAAATGGCGATTATTCATCGAAAAGGCACATTATTTCCGACCGAAATAGCGGTTTTGATTGCTGTTTCAACGCCACATCGTCAGGCATCTTTTGAGGCTTGTCAATTTGTGATTGATAGGCTAAAAGAAAGCGTACCGATTTGGAAAAAAGAATTTTTTGAGGATGGTGAAATCTGGGTTTCGGCGCATCCTTAGATTTTGATGCCAATGACCAGCACATCATCAATTTGTTTTTCTTGTCCTTGAGTGCGCCAGTTTTCAAAATATTCATCCAACATACATTCTTGGCGTTCGGCACGTTGTTTGTGGATAGCCATGAGCAAACTTCGGAATTGCTTAAAGTATAATTTTTTCTTGTCGATTCCGCCAAATTGGTCTTGATAACCATCTGTAAATACGTAAAATACGGCATTTTCTTCGAGTTGGAGCGTATGATTATCATAGATTCGTTTTTTGAGAACTCGTCCCGCTATGCCGTTTCGATTGCCTTTGATGACCTGCATTTCATCATTTTGAATGACGACCAGTGCATTATGCGCCCCCGAAAAGTCTAATTTTTTCGTGTTTTTATTATATCGACACAAGGCAATATCCAATCCATCTCGGCTCTCGTTGGTTTCTTGTCGGAGCAATTTTCGGATACGCTCATGTAAGGTTTCGAGGATTTGGCTCGGAATAGGCTCATCTACATCTTTGATAATTTCTTGGAGTAACGCACTACTAATCATGGACATAAATGCTCCGGGAACACCATGCCCCGTGCAGTCTGCGGCAACAAGATAACCATAATTTTCGGTGGTTTTAAACCAATAAAAATCCCCACTGACTTTGTCTTTGGGTTTCCAAAGGATAAAAACATCCTTAAAATATTGCTGAAGTTTAGAAACGGGCGGCAAAATTGTTTCTTGAATCCGCTTGGCATAATTGATGCTATCCAGAATATATTTATTTTTGGAATGCAGTTCTAAATTTTTGATTTTGAGTTCTTTTGTTCTCTGATTTACGGTATCTTCCAGATGTAAGTTATATTCATAAATTTGCTCTTCGAGAACTTTTTTGCCCGTAATTTCAAATCGAACCGCCAAATATTGCTTGGGTTTTCCACGTTCGTCAAGCAAGGGAACGATGGTGGTATCAACCCAATAGAATTGCCCATTTTTGGCTTGGTTTCTGAATTCGCCTCGCCATATCTCGCCTTTGGCAATGGTGCGCCACATGGTTTGGAAAAATTCTTGGGGATGATAGCCCGAATTAATAATCGAATGGTTTTTTCCCAAAAATTCATCGTGTGTATAGCCTGATATTTCGACAAATTTTTCATTTCCGTACAAAATCGTGCCTTTTACATCCGCAATCGTAACGATAGCCGATTGGTCAAGGGCATATTTTTGGTCTTGTAATTTGCGTTGTGTGCGTCTTAATTTGGTGATGTCTTTGATGGAAATAAAGATACTTTTGGTTTCGCCTGATGGCAATTTTTCAAATTGGCTGGTTACGTAGGCTTCCATCATTCCTGCGGTTTTCCTCCTGATTTTCAGGGTAATACTCTTGCCGTTATAATCTTCTAATTTGCGACTGTACGCCTTTTGTTTATCGCCAACGATATCGTTCATATCGACAAAATCAAGGAACGATTTGCCGATTAATTCCTCTTTGGTATAGCCTAATTTTTGGGTACAGAACGCGCTCACATCCCGAATGCGGAGTTTGGCATCGGTCGTGATGAGCATCACGGGCATATTGGTATAAATATCCGAAAAACGCTTTTCGCTTCGTACTAATAGTTCTTCGGTCAATTTGGTTTGTGTAATGTCAAAACCCACGCTGACAAACCTAAAAGGCTGACCTTCAGCGTTTAAATGTGGAATAATGGAGGAGAAGAGCCAATAATCTCGTCCTTTTTTGTGTTGGTATTTGATTTCGCCTCGCCATATTTTTCCATGTCTGACCGAGTGCCGAATATCTGCCGAAAGTAGTTCATCATCCGTATCGTGATGCAAAAAATCAATGTATTTTTGTCCGATAAGTTCCTGCTCGGCATAACCCGAAATATCGCAAAATTTTTGATTGACAAAAATGATTTCCGAATCTGCATTCGTAACAAAAACCGAAGCCGTGCGGTCAAGGGCATGATTGACGGTTTCCCGAATCGAAAAACTCGCCTGATTGCCTGATTGTGAGATAAATACGTTCAGATGTTGGGCATCCACAGGAAAAATATGCAACCGAAAAAGTCGGAGTAATTCATCGGTCGTATTGCCTAATTCGAGTGTTTTGAAGTGTTGTGTTTGCAAGACTTCCGCGATATCTTTTCGGAGCTTTCGACTGACTTTGGGCGATAAAATATCCAAGATATTTTTATCAACAAACTGATTATCAAGGTTTTGATTTTTGTTATTTTGTATCGAAATGATACGTCCCTCGACATTAATTTTAAGTGTTAATTCACTTATATAATGTGCGAGCATTATCAAATAAATGTCGGTTTGGACATCTGAAATATGGGAGATAGCCGAAGACAAGGGCGTAGGTTTTGGTCTATTAAAAAAACACTTCGTTCGATAAAGTTAGCAAAAAGAAAGCCGTTTTTGAATAATTTGGTATAATAAATTTCAAATTATTCGACTTTGAATCCTACGACCAGAATATCATCAGTTTGGTTGTTCTTCCCTTTCCACTCGTTAATATTGTCCATTAATAGTTTGTGTTGAAAATCAGGGAGTTGGCGATGAATAGACAACAAAAAGGCTTTCATGCGTTTTTTCATGTATTTTCGTCCTTTTTCACCTCCGAATTGGTCTTGATAGCCATCGGAAAACAAATAAAACCAAGTGGGTCTATCTACTTTGATGAGATGCCCCTGAAAATCCCGTTCAGTCATTTCTTTACGCATCAAGCCGATGGGTTGTTTATCGCCTTTGATTTCGTATAATTCATTATTCTGAATATAAATTAATGGATTTTTTGCGCCCGCAAAAGCAACTTCCCGATTGGATTCATCGACCACACAAACGCTCATATCCATGCCATCGCGATTGTTGGTTTCGAGTTGTTTAAGTCCTTTGACCACGCCTTTGTGCATTTCGTTCAGGATTTTTTCGGGGCGCGTAATGCTTCGTTTATTGACAATATCATTCAGCAAATCATTGCCAATCATGGACATAAAAGCACCCGGTACGCCATGCCCCGTGCAATCGACAGCCGCAACAAGATGTTTGATGGAATTGCCTTTTCGGATTTCGGCAAACCAATGAAAATCACCACTGACCACATCGCGAGGCAGCCAAAGAATAAACGAATCCGGGAGTTGCCGTTGCAAAACGTATGGCTGTGGTAGCATCGCCGACTGAATACGGCTGGCATAGTTAATGCTATTGATAATATCTTGGGAAGTTTTGCTGATTTCCTTATTTTTTTCTTCGATAATTTGGTGCTGTCGGGCAATCTGTTGATACGAATCGGCATTATCCAGCGCAATTCCGACATAAACAGCCAAGTTTTTGAGCAAATTAATGTCATTATCCGAAAAAGCCTCTCGGTCATAACTTTGCACTGTCATCACGCCCAAACTATCCGATTTGCTTACTAAAGGCAGACAAATAATTGATTTGGCATAGCCTGTGCGTCCGGGAAAAGGCGCATTTGGGATGTAATATTTATAGTCATCAATATAATTTTTAATAATGACTTCTTCTCGATTATATAAACTCCAGACCGATAAATCATTTTCATCAGCAATCGAAACACTAAAGCTCTGTTCGGTTTCATTGATGATAAAGTTCTGAAAATCAACAACACGTTCATTTTCTAAATACAAGCCCACGCCAAAAATATGAACATTCATTCGTGCCGAAATATTTTCATAGACAATTCGGCGGATACTTTCGATGGATAATGTGGATGTAATTTCTTTCCCGATTTCGCTCAATAAATTAATATTGTCATAAGCCCGTTGGGTGTTATCTCGTTCTTCGGTAATTTCTTTGTTTTTGGTTTCTAATAATCCTTGTTGTTTTTCGAGTTCTTCCTTCTGATGCTCAAGGGTTTGAGTTTGTTTTTCGAGTTTTTGAGTTTGTAACTCTAATTGTGTTGTTTTCTCCGAAATTTCATTTTTTTGCTTTTCGAGCGAGTCATTTTTTTCCCGAATCTCGGCGGTGCGTTCTGCCACGATAGTTTCGAGTTCTTCATTTTGTTTGCGTAAACGTCTTCCATAAATCCAGATAAACAGTCTAACAATGAATCCCGCCAAAAGAATGTATAAAATAAATGCGCCATACGTCCGAAACCAAGGTGGTTTTACTCGAAACTTATAGACCGATTCGGTGCTTTGAATTTCATAAATATTTTTGGCTCTGACCCGAAATTTGTAATGGGCTTCGGGCAAATTGGTGTATTCTTTTTTGGTTTCGGTTGTCCAAGCTGACCATTTATCATCATATCCTTCCAAATAATAGGAATATCGAGTGGCGGAGGGCTTATCATAATTGGATGCCGCAAAATGAAAGGTCAGCGAATTATCCTCAAAGGGCAATTCCAAAATATTTCGTTTGGATTGTACCAAAGATTGAATATATTTATTTTTAATGAATTTGCCTGATTTATTTTCGGCATAACTCCCTGAAAATAAGAGGGAATCGCCGTTGAGATACACCTCTCGGATGAGGGCAGGAAATTTTTCGTTATAATCTTTTTTGGCTTGATTGCCGTCATATCGGAATAATCCTTCCACGCTCCCAATCCACGTTGCGCCGTTGGGTTCGGGATAAATGGCGTGTACCTCCAAGCCGGGCAGTCGTTTCATCGAAATCGAATCTCGATGATAGCGCACTTTTCCTGTGCCATATTTGATGCGTTTGATGACTTCGATTTTGTTTTTGTCCTCGTCATATACGTCCAGCCAGAAATTTCCTTTGGCATCTTCAGTAAATTTAAAAACGCCTTGTAATCCATTTTTGGGAAATACGTTCGTGATTTCGGTTTCGGGGTCAAATTTATTTTCGACCTCGTTATAGACAAATAATCCTGCATTCGGCGTAACGACCAAAATGCCTTTGGCATGGAAATAAATCTGGACATCATTCAGGTTTTCTGCCACAAAATGCGCTACGTTAGCTGGTTTTAAATCGTTCGATTCATGAAATTTCAGACGAAAAATTCCGCTGTAAGTTGTTCCTACCCAGATATTTCCGTCTTTATCTTCGGTAATGCTTCGGACTTCGACATTGCTTGGCTCACGGACTTTGCCGTAATTGAGCCAAATATTATTTTTACGCACCATGACCGCCAGTCCGTCAGGCAAACCGACATAGATTTTGTTCGGATTCATTCTGGAGCGATATAGCGTAAATGAATTATAACTATTGATTTTTACGCCATAGAATCCCTCCTGGCTATCGCCTTGAATGTCATAAACGCCGAGATTCGTGCCGACCAATAATTTAACCTGTTTTTCATTTTCGGTAGGAAAACTCAACAAACTCCATGTTTGCGAATTAATATTTTTGACCCGATAGAATCGGTTGTTTTTCAGGTAATACACGCCTACGCCAGTCGCCACAAAAAGGGTATTTTGATGCCGAATAATCGACTGTACGTTGCCTTCCAGCCCTGCGGTTTCGTTCCAATAACGTAGGGGCGACCGAATCTCAACTCTCGAAATTCCGTTGTTTAAGCCCAGCCAAAGAGCTTTTTGGCGGTCTTGAAAGGCATACAACACCATATTATCTTGGAGGTCGCTGCTGCGGTCAAGCACTTCCACAAACTGCCCGTTTTCGTCCAAGATGACCAACCCACCCCGAATGGTCGCCAGCGCAAATTGTTTGCTATCTTGCCAGCCCGAAAACGAGATACCGTGATAAATTTTGTGTGTCGCCAAATATTCATTAGCATCCGAATACAGCGGAAATAACGGCATTTCGGTATCGTTCGGGTCATAAATAAACAACCCCTGATTTTCTGTGCCAATCAGAATTTTGCCCGTTTTGTCAAAAGGAAGCATCGCATAAATGCGCTCTTCGGCAAAGACAGTGCCGCCCTGTACCAACTGCAAACTATCATTCCGCAAATGAAATAATCCCACGCCTGCCTCACGGATATATAACTGATTATCAACCATAAAGCTAAAATGAAAACTGGCTTCTGGCGTTTGTAGCGTGGGTCTCCAGATTTTATAATTATTTTTATTAAATCGGATAATGGATTTGTAAGATTGGAAATAAATGCCATCTTTGCCGATGTAAGTTTTCCAGATGTCTGTAAAATTTTTGGTTTCTTCGGGCAGTTTTTCGGAAAGTGATACATAGACCATATCGCCCGTTTGGGCATCAGGCATGAGATAGCCAAACTCTCCATACGCCCCAACATACACGATGCCATCTTGATCGGTTGCCAATGAAGTTACCGAAAGATTATTGCCAATAGGAATCCGTTTCCAGTTTTTTCCATCAAATTCGAGCAGTCCATTGGTGTTGCCGATATAAATGATGCCTCGATTATCTTGCACGACTGCCCAGTTTTGCGAGCCAGCCTTATAAATCGCAGGCGAATAATTGGCGGTAAAAGGCGTTCCTATTTCTTGCGCCATTAGCCCAAAAACAGATAGAAATAACGTACAGAAGACGAAAAAATATATTCGGAAATCTCTGTATATCATATTGTTGTGTCCAAGTGCTTGTTTTGTGTCGGTATTATGCCAAAGCCTCTCGCGGCTTCTATTTTGGCAGGATAAATGCCCATTTTGCCATGAATTTGGGCTTCGATTGATGCCACACACACGACAACTAAACGGAAAATATAATGCCAACTTTTTAATAAAACATCTTTTTGTGATTTTTGTGCGATTTGATGCCTTAGAATCTATAATTTAACACAAAAACAGAGTTTATCCCAATTTTCAAACCATCAATCATGGAGAGTTGGGTTTGTTTTTCGGATTCAAACTCCTAATTTTACCACAAAAAAAATATAATCTGGGCAAGATACCGCAAAAGTTTTTGTATTTTTCAGAAATTAAGTGCCAACGAAAATTTAGTTTGTATTTTGGTTTAAGTATAATTTCTTGATTTTCAAATAATTACATCGTCTTAATACTTGATACTCAATACTACTACTTAATCACAATCCATAAAATGGAATTTAATCCTGATATCTCTCAGACTTACCTTTTGCTTGTGGCAGGCGTGGGCGTATTGTTGTTTTTGGGGATGCGCCAAGTCAAGCGACTTGCCCAAAATTCAATACGCCAACTCAATCGTTTTCAAGAACTTACACGCTTA
>CAZNYR010000042.1:12710-15124 GCA_964577275.1 uncultured Cytophagales bacterium
TGCACTCGAAGGGCTGATGTGGTTGATGTTTGTCTTAACGGCAATCCCGATGGTATTTCGAGATAGGATTTCTGCTTCCGCAGGGATTTTGATGATACTGCTCATGGCGGTAGGCTGGATTTCATGGTTTTTTATCCGTGATTTTACCGCAGGAATTATGCTACGTTTGGCGCACGCTTTCGAGGTGGGAAACCGCATCAAAGTTCAAAATTTTGAAGGTATTTTACAGCGCATCGGGCATTTTTCGATTACTTTAGAATGTGAAAACGGACAAAATACCGTGATTCCTTTCAGCACAATTTCCAATACCACACTGACCAAAATTGATGCGGGAGCATCGCTCAAAAGCCAAACTTTTCGACTCGATACTGCCCCCCAAAGTTCGCCACAACAAACCCTCGAAACCATCCGACAGCTCGCCTTAACTGCGCCTTGGACTTCGATTGCTTATCCACCAAAAGTAAAATTTATTACTGAAAATCAGCAACTTATAACTTATGAAGTAACTGTTTTTGCGGTCGAAGAAATTTATTTTCCTACTATCAAAAATTATTTGGAAAATCATTTGACATCAAAAAATAGTTCGTAAAAAAATCAAGGATTTATTCAGGTTTTTTCCTGTTCGGAAATACTTGATACCTTTTTTGATTTTATCCATCTTTTCAACGTAAATTTGCGGACAAAATACCGCATAAATTTAGCGTAAAAGGTCGCAGACCTTGCCAAATAAGAAATGGTTTAAATTTTTAGTTATCAATAATAAGTTTTGGTAAAAATACGGACATTAGAATTAGGCGAATTTCCGCTTTTATTAGCTCCGATGGAGGACGTGAGCGACCCACCATTTCGGGCAGTTTGCAAGGAACAGGGCGCAGATTTGATGTACACCGAATTTATTTCGGCGGAGGGCTTGATTCGGGATGCCCAAAAAAGCCTACAAAAGTTGGATATTTACGAAAATGAACGCCCGATAGGCATTCAGATTTTTGGCGAAAATATCGACTCGATGCGAGAAGCCGCCCGCATTGCCGAAAACTCCAATCCCGAATTAATTGATATAAATTATGGCTGTCCCGTCAAAAAAGTGGCGTGTCGGGGCGCAGGCGCAGGAATTTTACAGGATTTGCCCAAAATGCAAACCATGACTGCCCAAATTGTCAAACAATGCAAACTGCCCGTGACGGTCAAAACTCGATTGGGCTGGGATGAAGATACCAAATACATTGTTGAGGCTGCCAAAATGTTGCAAGATGTTGGTATTGAGGCTCTTACGATTCACGGGCGAACCCGACAGCAAATGTATAAAGGCGAAGCCGACTGGACATTAATCGCCGAAGTAAAACAGCGGGCGGATATTCATATTCCTATTTTCGGAAATGGCGATATTGATTCGCCAGAAAAAGCCCTCGAATATCGACAACGATACGGCACAGACGGCATGATGATTGGACGGGCTGCAATCGGTTACCCTTGGATTTTTAAAGAAATCAAACATTATCTCAAAACAGGTGAAAAGCTCCCGCCTCCTACGCTTTCCGAGCGTATAAGGGTTTGTAAAAAACATCTGACCTTCTCTATCGAATGGAAAGGCGACAAAAAAGGAATTTTTGAAATGCGCCGACACTACACCAATTATTTTCGGGGAATATCGCATTTCAAGGAATACCGTAAACAATTAGTCGAAGCCATGACCGAATCCGAAGTGATTGATATTCTGGGAGTTGTGGAAGAAAAATTTTCGGGAATTGAGGCGGTAATGGCTTAAAACTTTTGAACTCTTTGGCTTATGAAATATCTATTCGTTATTCTCTTTTTTAACTTTATTTTTTCAATTCAAGCACAAGATTGTACAAATGCTGTTTTATTGACCGATTCGGTGTATCAAGCTCCAGCACCAAAAAATGGCGGACGGCAAGAGTTGGGTTTTAATTCGATGAAAGATTTGTATTATTTCCAGAAAGAACATCATACGATTTGGTACAAATTTACGGCACGAAAAGATTGCGAATTAACCTTTGAGATTATTCCCCAAAATATTGAAGATGATTACGATTTTCTCTTATTTCAATCCAATTCCCAAGCCATTTGTGAGGATATTTTCAGCAAAAAATTAAAACCTATTCGCACGAATATTTCTCGAAATAATACAACAATTCAAAGTTACACAGGTCTGAAAACCAGCTCGTTACAAAATTTTATTCCTTCAGGAATCGGCGAGGCTTACAGCCGTTCGGTACAAGCAAAAAAAGGCGATAATTTTATTCGGTTTGAAAAATGAAGGATGTTTTTCCGCATGCGGAAAAATTTAACTTATATTTTCCACTGTTAAGCTTAAAAATTCTTTTAGTAGATTAATGTAGGATTAATTTAAGTTGGAAGGAGAGGTAAATAGAATAGAATTGCCCTGTATGTAT
>CAZNYR010000042.1:15134-33061 GCA_964577275.1 uncultured Cytophagales bacterium
TATTTTGGTTGTGGATAATGTGTACATAAACGGTAAGGGGCATACCCTGAAAGTTTTTGATTGTCTTTCGCAGGAAATTATCCCAGAAATTATCGAAAAAGAAATCATTGCTATGACCAAATCTGACACCTTGCAAATTGGACAAAACCAAGATACCGAAAAACCAAGCCTGACAGATTCTATTCCCGAAACTTTGCTTTTCGATACCTTAGAAGTGGGCGAAGTTGTGATTTTAGAACACGTCTATTTTCATGGTAATTCCTCTTTTGTCAAAATGGAATCGGCTACACAACTATCTCATTTACTGAAGTTTATGCAAGAAAATCCGATGGTCAAAGTTCGGATTCATGCCCATACCAATGGCGATTCTTTTGACCGTTATTCTCAACCTAAAAATCCTAAAATGGATGTTTTTGCGCCCAATAGTTACATGGCGCATAGTTCGGAATTTTGTGATTTTTTTCGAGGAAATGCCCTAAAATTATCGCTATCTCGTGCCAATTCGATTCATAATTATTTGGTCAATCATGGCATTGATGCCGCTCGTATCGAACGCAAAGGCTGGGGCGCACGCAAAATGCTTGTCCCCGATACTTCGCCTCGTTCCGACCTGAATCGGCGTGTCGAAATTGAGCTAATTCCCTAAAAAATACGCCTTTCATCCTGTTTTTACGCCTCAAATTTTGTAATATTACCCAAACAAAACAAGAACACACTCCATGAAACACGAACCCATAGCCACCGAATTATTTAGTCAGAATCGGGCAAATGTGGCTAAAAATATGAAGCCCTCCTCGATGGCTGTTTTCCATTCTAACGATACGATGCCCACCTCGGCAGATGGTACGATGCCTTTCAAACAGCACTCCGATATTTATTATTTGACAGGCGTAGCGCAAGAAGAATCTATCTTGATTTTATGTCCTGATGCCCATGATGAAAAATATCGTGAAATTTTATTTCTGCGAGAAACCAACGACTTTATTGCACGCTGGGAAGGGCAAAAACTGACCCAAAAAGAAGCCCAACAACGGACAGGAATCCGAACGATTTTATGGACTTCGCAATTCAAAAAAGTATGCTACGAACTGGCGTTCCAATGCGAACGTATCTATCTGAATACCAACGAACATCTGCGCGCAAATATCGAAATACAAACCCGCGATGACCGCTTCATTGAATGGACAAAAAAACATTTTCCCTTACATCAATACGAGCGAATCGCCCCAATCATGCACCGTTTGCGTGCTATCAAATCGCCCCTCGAAATTGAGTTGCTTCAAGAGGCTTGTCGCATCACCGAAAAAGGCTTTCGGCGAGTCCTTAACTTCCTCAAACCCAACTTGATGGAATACGAAATTGAGGCGGAATTTATCCATGAATTTATCCGTAATCGCTCGACTGGTTTTGCTTATGCGCCGATTATAGCTTCGGGCGCAAATGCCTGCATTTTGCATTACATCGAAAATAACAAACCCTGTCGGGATGGTGATTTATTGCTGATAGATGTCGGAGCGGAATATGCAGGTTATGCGGCAGATATGACCCGAACCGTCCCCGTAAATGGACGATTTACGCCTCGCCAAAAAGCAATTTATAATGCGGTTTTGAAGGTACAACGGGAGGCATTTAAACTCCTTGAAGTTGGAAATAATTGGATAAATTATCACCAGCAAGTGGGCGAAATCATGACACAGGAATTGATTGCGCTCGGATTATTGGACAAACATGAGGTGAGAAATCAAAACCCCGATGCGCCACTCTATAAAAAATATTTCATGCATGGCACTTCGCATCATCTCGGATTGGATGTCCATGATTACGGAAGCATTTACCATACTTTTGAGGCGGGAATGGTCTTTACTTGTGAGCCGGGAATTTATATTCCTGAAGAAAATATAGGCATTCGGCTCGAAAATGATGTCGTTATTACAGATGACGGAATTTTTGATTTAATGCAAAATATTCCTATTCTGAATAATATATCTCATTGATTATCAATACAATTAACCAAAATGAATACGACACCCCATTCCTTATTTTCAGAATTTCCGAGCGTAAGCAAAGACGATTGGAAACAGCAGGTAATAAAAGACTTAAAAGGTGCAGATTTTGACCAAGTATTACATTGGAAAACAGACGAAAACCTGATAATTGAGCCACTTTATGACCAAGCAGATACCAAAAAATTAGCCTATTTACAAAACTACTTGACAGGAAAATCAGAGGCAGAAGCCGCAGGAATGCCACCCCGAAACTGGCGGAATTGCCAGCACATTCGCATCCTCAAAGGCGCTGAAAAAAATGCCAACCAACGGGCGTTATTAGCCCTTCAGCATGATGCGAACGAAATTATTTTTGCTCCTGAAAATGTGCAAAACCTTGATTTAAAGGTTCTTATGGAGAACATTCAACTCGAATTTTGTGCCGTTTCGTGGGAAGTTTCAGACCAAAATGATAGTAGTTTAGCTGATAAATATGTAGCGTTTTTGAACTCCCGAAACATGGATTTGACCAAAATCAAAGGATTTTTGAAATCCAATACCACTAAAAATGCGCTCGAACTTATCCAAAAAACCGCTACTTTGCCTCAATTTCGGGCAGTTACTTTGTGTGCCGAAAATGCCGAAAAAATTAGCGATGAACTGGCGCAGTTGGCAAAAAATCTCGTTGAATTATTAGAAACCGATTTGGAAGCAGATTTAGTACTGAATAATCTGGTTTTCAGTACCTTAGCCCGCTCCAATTATTTTGAAGAAATCGCCAAATTACGGGCTTTACGCTTTTTGATGACCGAAATTGCTCAAAAATATTCTAAAAATTATTTGGCTGAAAACATCCATATTTTGGCTTCGACTTCAGTCCGAGCGAGCCTCGAAGACCCTTATCAAAATATGCTCTCAAATACCACGCAGGCGATGGCTGGGATTATTGGTGGCTGTAATTCCTTGTGGGTTCTACCTCATAATCAGCAAGTTGAGGAGGTTTCTGCTTTTTCCGAACGCATCGCCCGTAATATTTCTAATTTATTGCGTGAAGAATCATATTTTGGTGCGGTCATCGACCCTGCGGCGGGTTCGTATTATTTGGAGAATCTGACCGATAAATTCATGGAAACAGCTTGGGAAAAATTCCGTAAAAATGTATTAAAATATTGATAATCAGCAGGTTATGAAATAAATAATCGACAAAAAAAGAGAAGTTTTTTTATATCGTAAAACTTCTCTTTTTATGAGTTCGTCTATCACTTCGTGATGTCAGAAAATAGTTCCGCTATATTATACAACTGTTTCAACATCAAGGACTTGTCGTCCTCGGTAGTGTCCGCATTCTGTGCAAACATGGTGGTATTTGACCACATTGCCACAGTTTGGACAATCGGTAAATGCTTTAGGACTCAAAGCATGATGCGAGCGTCGCTTATCTCGTCGAGTTTTGGAAATTTTCCGTTTAGGATGCGCCATTTCTATCTACAATTAAATATATTCAACATTATTTATTAAAACGATTCTGCAAATCTTTTAACCTATCTGCCAAAGAATCTGATTCGTTTTCGTGTTCATATTCCGTTTCGGAGTCCTGCTCGTTTTGTGCCGTAGAGTAAAAAAACTCCGCCTCGTCTTGAGCATATTTTGGATGGATTTTCCGCATCGGAATTTCAAGCCCTATCAACTCATAAATCGGCTGTGCAATATTGATGGATTCGGTCGTGGATGAAATATAAAAAATGGAATCATCATCAATATCTTGCTGATTATCAAGCGTATAATTATAATATAACTGCTCTTGAGTCCGAATCGGAAAGTCAAATTTTTCGAGGCTTCTATCACACATCAGTTCGATAGTACCTTCAATCTGCAAATCCAATTTGAGCATGAACTCACTTTTATCAAGTCGCACCCTTGCCTGACAATTCCCTGTTTCAAACAAATTATGTTCGGGAAAGGCATCAAAAAACGCTCGATTGACTTCAAATGTGAAATCATACGACTTGTTTTTAAGTCCGAAAATCTGAATATTAAAGTTTCTTAATGCTTTCAAGGCTTCGGTAAATTTAACAGGGCGCAAAGTTAATACTTTTGACTTAGCATTCCAAAGTTTTCAGGAATTTTTGAAATGCTGTATTTTTCGGACTTCTATTTTTTTTGTCGTAAATTGAGCCAATGAAACGACTACATCTATTTGAAATTGAGGACTTTACGTGGTATCCCAAAATAATTCGGGAAGGACAAACGGATTACTTGCGCTTTTTAGCCGAATTTTTTGATGTCTATCGGGCGGTTTTCCCAAAATTTTTGGAAGCCTATCAACAGTCTGGACAGTCCCAACTTGTCGATTTCTGTTCGGGTGGCGGTGGCGCAATCTTACTTTTTCGCAATTATTTCAAAGAACATACATCAGATACATTTCGGGCTATTCTAACAGATTTATACCCAAATATCCCTGCTTTTGAACATTTAAAAAAAATGACACAACACGAAATTAACTTTTATGGACAATCCGTAAATGCCTTACAGCCACCTACAGATTTAAAGGGATTTCGGACATTTTTCAATAGTTTTCATCATTTTCGCCCCCAAGAAGCACGGGAAATTCTCCGAACGGCTATCCAGAATCGGCAACCTATCGGGATTTTTGAGCCTATGGAAAAATCAGTTTTCCAATACGTGATTAATATTTTGGCGTTATCCTTGGTGTTGGTTGTGGCGATGCCTTTTGTGCGTCCTTTCAAATGGAATCGACTGATTTTCACGTACTTAATTCCTGTCATTCCCTTGGGAACATTCTGGGATGGGATGGTTTCCATTCTTCGACTTTATACGCCCAAAGATTTTGAAAAAATCATGCAAGAGATTGATAAAGAGAAAGTTATGAAATGGCAAACAGGCACAGCACGGCACAGATTCGGGCGTGTAACCTATTTTATTGCCATTCCGAATACTTCTTCGATGTAAGTTTTATTTGAAATACACGAATTTATTACCCATTTTTTGGTAAAAAATTCGTAATTTTATACTATTTCAATAATTCAACCCATCCTTTGATAATGGTTTCCGCCTCTTCATCTGCCGAATCCAACCGCTCAAAAGTCAATCGAATGTCATAAAAGTACATTCCATTGCCTGCTTTTACACCGTTTGAGGTTTCGCCATTCCAGTTGATATTTGGATTATCGGTTTCAAATATTTTTTGTCCCCAACGACTATAAATCCGAATCAGAGCCGTTTTGACGAATCGAGGGCATCGCAAAGGCGTAAAAACATCGTTTTTTCCATCATTGTTGGGCGTAAAAATATTGGGGACATCATAAATTGGGCAGTTATCGGCACAAACCAAATTGCTTAACAGACTTTCGTTTCCTTCAAAATCTAAGGCGGAAACAGCATAACATCCCGCTACCGAATTTAGGTTTTGGTGCATAAAATTCAATGAAAGTAAGTTTTGGACTAAAATTTCAAATTTATCGTTTTCTCGGCGTTTGAAATACAAATTATAGCCCGCAATTTCGGGGTCGCATTCCGAAGCCGTAG
The DNA here is from genome assembly GCA_964577275.1 of uncultured Cytophagales bacterium. GTDB lineage: Bacteria > Bacteroidota > Bacteroidia > Cytophagales > Thermoflexibacteraceae > UBA2561. The sequence goes on from CAZNYR010000042.1 coordinate 20,666, forward strand.
CCACTTGCCAACGTAATGAATTGGTGTATTCATTTTCGGGGCAATCGGTTGGGTTTTGATTTGCAAGTTCCTGACAATCAATGGATTCTAAAGATAAAACTGGCGGACAAGGCGAAGTCGTGTCTTGCGTAATGACACAAATTTCTTGCGATTGATTGTGCAAAGGTTCAGGAATCGAATCCATAAAATATGTTCCCAAAGTCGTTACGTAATAACAATATTCTTTCTTTTCTTCTAACAAATTTCCGTCATTATCATCAAAATAACTGAACGTATTTGCCTGAACATCAATACTATCCAAAAATTCAAAGTTACCTATCGTATTTTTACGATAAATCAAATGTTTGTAGTTGGTTCGGTTATTCCAAGGCGTTTCGGCTTGCCAGTTGAGTTGGACAGAAGCCCCCGCCACGCTTGCGGTCAGACGCACCGAAGAGGCAGTTTCGGACTGGGCAATGAGCGTATCACGATAATAAAATAAAACCCGATAATGATACACTGAATCACTGGTATTCAGGCTTTTATCCAAGAATGTGGTATCTAAAAAATTAAATATTTGCGGAATCGTGTCCATTTCTTGGTTGCCTGCAAATCCTTTCGCCCGAAGCAATTTGTAGGTATAAGGTGGCTGAAATAAAGTCGCATCAATTCGCAGGGCTTTTGTCCATCGCACCAAGATTTCGCCTTCGTCTATGGCAGTTTTTTGGATACTGACATTGGTCAAATATATAAGCGGTTTAATCGTATCCAACACCAAGTTTGCACACGCAATTTGCGATTTATTGAGCAAAGGTCTGAAGATGCTATCGGTATCATACGCTCCGTAAGTCGTTACGTAATAACAGTAATTTTCTCGTAGTTTTAGCGGTTCATTATTGAATTTTCCTACATCCGTGTAGCTAAATCCATTTTGTGTAACATCCACGCTATCAATAAGATAGAACGCTCCTGCGGAGTCTAATTTTTCTCGATAAATGTAATGCGTTGGAAAATCAGGCGTGCGATTATTCCAGGGAACTTCCGCCTGCCAGTTCAGGGTAATGGCTTCGGTTGTGCCTTGTGCGAGCAATCTGACCGAAGAGGCGACCTCCGAACTATCCACCAAATTGCCATCAGAAAAAAACATGACTCGATAATTATAGACCAAATTTTGGGTATTTAATAAAGAATCCAAAAAAGTGGTATCATTTTCGGCAAATTCCTGTGGAAATGCGGTATAATTTTCTGTGCCAGCATAGCCTGTTGCACGTGCGAGTCGGAAGGTGTACGGAGGTGGAAATTGTAAGGTATCCAAATCAATGGGCTTGACCCAACGGACAAAAATTTTGCCTGTATCTTGTGCTGTTGCTTCGATACTAACATTTGTAATGTATGGCTTTAAAGGTTGCAAAAAAATACAAATTTCTTGAGAAACAATACTTTCCGTACCATTGGGGTAATGAGCCAACATCCGATAACAATACCTTTTGCCTCGTTCGAGTCCTTTGCCGTCATTATCATCAGTAAATTGGTGTGAAAAAATATCGTCAATCTGGGCAATTTGCGTATAAAGCCCTTCGGGAATGCCTGTAACGCAGGTATCAGGCTCAAAACCAGCAGATTCGATGCGCCGCCAAATGGTAAAATGCGAGGCATTCGTACAGGGATAATCACCCCAATTCAGGGTGGCATTCTGTTCGAGTGCATTCACCGTAATCATCTGTAAATCAGGAGGTGGCGCAACGACTGTAATTTTTTGTGTGGCGGTATTGGTCAGTTTATTGCTGGCAGGAATAGGGAAATCTTCGACTTTATAAATGACAAAATAAGGATTTTCACGGACATCCTGACAAACGGTGTTCCACGTAAAAACGCCCTCTTCGTAGCCGTTTGGCGGTTGCAGTCCGAGCGTATCAAAACTTGCCGTATCGCCTTGCTGACGAGGCTGGAATAATTCGCCATAGGCTTTTAGCGCAATCAGGTTGCTATCGGGGTCGGAGGCAATAATTTTGCTGAACACTTGACTTGTGGCAATCACGCAGGTATCTGGCGCAATAATTTGGGGCTGTTCGTTGGGGTTTGGCTTGACAATAATCTGAATATCCCGATTAACCCGTCCGATTCTTACGCCATCTCGCCACTCATCGACATAAAAGGCGACATTATACTCGCCGGGCGTAAAAGGCGCATCCCAGACCAAATCGCCTGTTATCGAATCGAGTGTCAGGATGGCGGGTTGGTCAGGAAAATCCTCGCGCTTGCCCTCAAAACGAGGGTCATCCAGCCAGTAATACACATCTACTAATTTGTTTGGTGCTTTTTTGCAGATGGTCAAGCTATACGATAAGCTATCGCCATCAGGGTCATATGCGCCAGGATTATGAATATATTTGATGCCTACTTTTGCCAAAAAATCAACGGGCGGAATCGTCAGAATGGGTGCGGCATTGAGTCCCAAAAATGGCGTAATCAAAAACGTAGATTCGATACAAAAAGCGGTATTATCCGAATTAGGAATATTCAAAATTCCTTGATTTCGCTGCCGAATGACCACACTGACTTTGTATTCGCCAGGACCTGGGAAGGTAAATTCGGCTTCATAAACGTTCATGGTTGTGGAGTTTCCGACAGGGCGTTGCAGCACGCGCCGAAATAACTGTGGCTGTTCGTCAGGGCTTACGCCGAACAAAAATTCGACCTCCTCATCGGGCGGTACGCCTTCATCATCCGTATAAATCGTGGCAGTAAATCGGTAGGTCAAGCCGACCTCCGAAATCCGAACCGCCGTCAAATCGCCTGCGCGAATATGCGAAGCAAAACTATCCGCCGAAAGCCAAAAAAAAAGCGCAATAAAAAGTATCAGTTTTTTCATTTGAACTATTTTTCAATACATTATGTCGTACTTGCCAAACCTATATTAAGGTTTTCAAAACGTGATGATTCAAATTTAGTTTATGTTTTGTATGTAATTCATTGATTTTCAGATAATTATCGCATTTCAATATCCTGTACTACTTTGTTCATATTGTATTTTCTAATTCTTCAAATTCATATTCTGGTTTTGTAACAAAAATATCGCTTTCAATTGATTCAAGTTTATTCATGGTCGCTTTTATAGCGTGTTCTGATTGGTCAATTCCAATCCATTTTCTTCCATTTGTTTGGGCAGATTTTAAAGTTGTTCCCGAACCACAGAAACAGTCTAATACAATGCTATCTTTATTGGATGAAGTCCGAATAATTAAATCTAACAAGTCAGGATTTTTTTCTGTTGGATAAGTTGGATATTGCGGGTCTTTGTATTCCCAAATATCTTGAACTCTTTTCCCTTCTCTCTCGTCTGCAAAAATTATTTTTCTCGGATTTCCTGTTGAAGACCATTCAATTAAGCCTTTTCTGTCCCATTGTTCTAATGTTTCAACATCAGTTCTCCAATGCCTTCCTTTTGGCGGTAAAGCACCTTTAAAAGGTTGATTTGATTTTCCATTTTCTGTCTCGCCTGGTGCGTGAATGGGAACGGTTGTGTATTTTCGACCTTGCTTGTCCATTTTAGGAAAAAGTTTTTCAAAGTCTTTTTCAGTGTATTTTTCTCGTGGCTCGTTCCAAATTGGATTGCTTGATTTTGTGTAAAAAAGAATTAAGTCTTTTACATTTCCATAACCAAGTCTATTGAAATTTTTTGGATTACATTTTATTCTCGTAATATCATTTCTAAAATTCTCAATTCCGAAAACTTCATCCATTATTATTTTTACATAATGTCCAATTTTGTAGTCGATATGCAAATAAATAGAACCTTGTTCAGACATCAATTCTTTCAACAAAAGAAGTCTTTGTGTCATAAAGTCTAAAAAATCGTTTCCGAGTAGTTTGTCAGAATATGCTATATCTCCATTTTTTGAATTACTGATTGTTGAAGCTCTACCATCTGTAATGGTGAAATTCCCCCCAGTTGCAAAAGGTGGGTCAATATAAATCAAATCAATCTTACGTTTTAAATCTCTTTCTTTCAGCAAGTAGTTCAATCCTTTAATATTGTCAGATTTTATTAGTAGGTTTTTCATACGATTAAATTTGATAAAGAAACTCTCTTAAAACCAACGCACTCATTATGTTGTAATCTTTGTAAGTTTCGGTAATTGACTTATACATTTTATTTTTTCCTTCAATAAATAATACACCGTCAAGAATGGCAATTTTCACTGCTTTTACTCCTTTTGCTTGAATAGTGCTAATTGCATCATTGAATTGGGCGTTTTGGTGTCCACCGAAGTCGGTTAAAAATTTAGCTTCACCAATTACAAACTGCTTGTTAAAACGACCTACAAAATCTAATCCTTTGTTGTGATTGTATCCCAAATGTTCCTTTGCGAAATTCATCATTGCGTTATCGCCTGCATCTAAAATTGCGTCTTTGTCATTGCTCAAAAATTCATCTAAGGATACTGGTTCAACTCCTAACGATTTTCTTTTTAACCAATCACGAAACATAGGACCAATTTGTCTATTCGTTTCTTTCGGTTCGCTACATTTCTCAAATATTTTATCAAGCCCCATTTCATAAAGTCGTCCACAGATTCGGTTTATCGTTCTTGGGTTTCTGTCAATAGCCGAGCTATCTCTTTTTAAATAAGCTATGTAACTATCCTTAATTGGAAACAAATCAAATTTCAGCAATTGCCTAATCAATAAATCATTATCTTTTTTCTTGAACGATTTTTCTACTTCTGCCCAAACATCTTCATTTATTTCTCTTATTCCTTCTGGAATTGTTGGGTAAACTTGAAACAAATCATCTAAATATGACCTTTGGTTTGCATATTCGATGCTTAATTTAGTCCATGTATTCATCCGTATAAATTTCGTTATTTTATTTTTGTGTTGTCCGCTTCAGCCTTGTGGTATATCAAACTGAAAAACCGTACCATGTCCGATTTCACTTTTAACCGAAATTTTAGAACCATGTTTTTCGATGATATGTTTGACAATCGCCAAACCCAAACCCGTGCCGCCTTGCTTCTTGGAACGACTTTTTTCGACTCGATAAAACCGTTCAAAGATACGGGCGATGTGTTCTTGTGGAATGCCCGGTCCGTTATCACTGACCGTTACTCGGATTTGGTTTTCGGACGTTTTGATAAACCGAATATGAATCACACAATTTTCGTTAGAATATTTAACTGCATTCCCTATCAAATTGGTCATGACTTGTGCCAAACGCATCGAATCGCCCAAGACCCAAACACTCGTGCCAATTTCCGAAACTACCTGAATATCAAGTTCTTTCCTCTGGGCTTTGTGTTCCAGTTGTTCGATGATATCTTCGGTAACGGCTTTGAAATCAAAAATTTCTTTTTTCATGGAAATATGTCCCGATTCGATTTGCGAAAGCGTCAGTAAATCCTGCACCAAAATATTGAGTCCGTCCAGACTTTTTGCTGCTTTTTTCAGGAATTTATCACGCACTTCCTCATCGTCCATTGCCCCGTCCAACAGCGTCAAAACAAAGCCTTGTGCCGCAAATAAAGGCGTTTTGAGTTCGTGTGAAACATCCGCAATAAATTCCCTTCGGAATACTTCCAGTTTTTTCAGTTCCTCAATTTCGCGCTGTTTGGTATTGGCATAATTCAGAATATCTTGATTCACTTGCCGAAGTGGATTGATGGAACGTTTGAGCTTTTTAGGTTTCGGAAAATGTCCTTGTTTCATGTTTTCGAGAGCTTGATAAATATTGGTTATCTCCTTGAAAATCAGGAACTCCAGACACAAATAAATCAAGATAAATGCCGAGCCAAATGCAATGATTGCCGCCACACTTAGGGCTTTGAGCGGCACATCGGTCAGGGATAAAAATGCGGTCGTAATAACCGAAATCAAGACTGCCAGAAATACAGCCACAATTTGAGAATTAAAAAACATAACGTTTGCCTTTTGTTGGGATGGTATGCCAAAGATAAGTATTTTTTTCAGACGGCATTTATTCACTTTCCAAAGAAAGCCAGTATCATACGGTGTCAAGCGCATTTTGGTATGAAATGATGTTGGGCAGGATAAAAAAATGAAATATAAATCTCTGATTATCAGGCGATAATTCTTACGACATTTGGAATACCACGAAAGATTTAAAAGCTGTTTTTATCGCCAATTTTAGAGTTTTAAAACATATTTTTTTTTGGCTTTGCAACGAACCAAATCCCAAAAAATTATCAAACAAAACGTTAATCAAGATTTTTTTAACAGTTTTAAAAAATCAAAAATTAATTTTAAATTATTAATAATCAATAAGTTATGATTTTAAAATCAAAAATGCGTGCGTTGCGTGCGACACATTTGGTTTTTTACTGGCATTGATATTGCTTTAAGAAAAACAAGAAGCGAAACTTGGATACTACCAAACATATCAATCGCTTTTTTTCGATAACTAATCATTAAACATTTAAACAACGAACGTATTATGAGACGCTCCAAAAAATCGCAGGAAAAGCCAAAAGTTCACCAAGAATTGAACGGATTTGAAATGAAAATCAATGCGTTAGGTGAATTAGTAAGCAATTACGACATCGACCAAATCAACACATTCCTAAACAAAAATGTGGCTGATAAAAAACTGAAAGGACGACGAGGCTATAAAAGCTAATCCGCTTTCGACTTTGTAGGCATCAGATTGATTATCGGTAATCGCTTTATATTCTGCAAAATTCTAGACCTTTGCAGAAATTTTCAAAAACACAAAGAGTACTCGGCATGAATGCACAAAATTTCAGACGGGTATCATCATTTTGGTTTACAATTCATACAAGATACTCCTCATTTTCAGTCGTTTAGGTGTACATTCCCCCATTGACGTGCAAGACTTGCCCGGTAATATACGTGGACATATTCGAGGCTAAAAAAATGACGGCATCCGCCACCTCTTCTGATTTGCCTCCTCGCTTCAGAGGGATTCCTGCGCTCCATTCTTCAATGACTTTGGCATCAAGTTGGGCGGTCATTTCTGTTTCGATAAATCCAGGCGCAATGGCATTACATCGAATATTTCGTGAGCCTAATTCGATGGCAATCGACTTGGTAAACCCAATCATGCCAGCTTTTGAGGCGGCATAATTTGCCTGTCCTGCGTTTCCTTTGATGCCCACGACCGAACTGATGTTAATAATCGATCCCGACCGCTGTTTCATAAAAGTTCGGGCGGCAGCTTTGGTCAGATTATACACCGATTTGAGATTAATTCGCATCACTTCGTCCCATTGCTCTTCGCTCATGCGGAGCAATAAATTATCCCGTGTAATGCCCGCATTATTTACCAGAGCATCCAACGCCCCAAAATCTTGGGTAAAATTTTTGAGTAATTCTTGCGCTGATTCAAAATCAGAGGCATCCGAACGATAGCCCACCGCCTGAATACCTAAGGATTCCAATTCCTCGACCAATGCCTGTCCTTTTTCGACACTTGATAAATACGTAAAACCAATGTTCGCACCCTGCTCGGCACATTTGAGAGCAACTGCCCGTCCGATGCCACGAGATGCGCCTGTAATCAAGATATTTTTTCCGTCTAATAATTTCATGTTACGCCGTCATTAATTTGAAATAATTTGATACTCCATGAATTCTGATTCAGTCAAAATGCCATCAATCTTCATTTTTTGTAGGGATTTGTTTCCCAGAGGCAACGATGTATTTTGGAAAGTAAACTTACCCGAAATTCAGGAAAAAAACAGCAAACTCCGAATTATTTTTCTGATTTTCGGGCATTTATTTATTCTTTGGGCTGTTGTTTGAGAGCAATTTCGACTGCTCGTAGCTCGATGGCGGCGGCATTTCGGGATGGGCTCTTGAGTGCGGTCTGAAAGGCTCTTTGGGATAATTCGAGTTGTCCATTTTTGGCATATACTTTTCCCAACAAAAATTGCATACTGGCTTTGGCTTTTGGGTCTTCGGTAACTTTCAAAATGGTTAATAATGAGGTAATTGCATCTTCGTGCCGATTCATTTTGTAGAGTGCCACCGCCTTCTGAAACCAAGCTGTGGGGTCATCTTCGCGCAATGTCATGGCTTGTTCTAAGGTTTGGAGGCAGGCTTCGTATTGCTGGGCATCAATTTGTATGGCAGCGATTTTATCATAAAATTGTACTTTTTTGAGCAAATTATTTTCGTTGGTGGCGGCGGTTTTCAGACTTTCGACCATGACCGATGGGTCGTCCGTTTCTCGCTTGGCTAATTGCGCCTGCATGATGTAGGCTTCTGGTATGGCTTCATTCATTCGTAATGCACTATCAATGAACTGTTTACCGATTTCGTTTTCGTGAATTCTGATGTACGCATTGGCAATGGACAACAAATATTGGGGCGTAACGGGGCTGGGAATTTGATTGACGAGCGTTCCGTATTTGGCTTTTTCAAAGGTTTCATTCGCATTTTTGGCATCTTTGAGGTAATAATATGCCCACCCCAATTCGAGATAATATTTGGCACTCTCTTTTTGTTCCATCAGTTTGAGGCTGTCCTCAACGGAAAGCATGGCAGTTTTGGCATCGTGATATTTGCCCAATTCATTCGAAATTTTAGCAAAATAATAGTTGATAATCAGATTGTTAGGAGTAAGATTTCGGGCTTCCGTAATTTTGGTTAATGCCATCGTGAGTTTATTTTGTTTGACGTAAGTTTTCATCACGCGCACCATATAACTGGCTTTTTGTGTGGGGTCTTTTTCATGCCTGAAAGCGGATTCCAAGGCTTCGTTCGCCTGTTCGGGTTGTTGCATTTTGGTATATAATTGAGCCAGCAAAACATACGCTGGCACGAAATCTTCCTTTGCCGTAATGCTCTTTTGAGCCGCCTGAATCGAGTTTTCGGCTTGTCTGCCTTGATAATAACAGCGGGCAATCTGATAATAATATTGATGCAAATTCGAGCTGTTTTCCGTCGCCGTCTTGACTGCCAACTGATACAAGCCTAAGGCTTCTTTGTATTTTCCATGCTGAAAAAAGCCTTCTGCCTTCTGGAAATGGTCTAATTCTTGGGCAAAAATATTCCACGAACCAAGCATACACGAACCAAAAACAAAGGAGAGCATTACGAAATAGCGTATTTTCTGTTCCATGACTTAACTGTATTTTTTAGGATAAAGGCAAATATGTTTGGTGCAAAGTACTCAAAATTAGCCGAAAAAATTCATTCCTTACATCCAAAATCCATACATTTCTTGGGGCAGGAATCCACGAAAAGTAAGGCAAATCCTAAAAACAATATAATCATCTGAATATCAATTATTTGTATTCAAATTTAAAAGATATGACCAAACCATTACCAACAAAACCGATGGTATTTTGGTCGTGTGTATCAAATTGTACTGATTACAGATTTATCTTTATCTGATTAATTCCGTATAATTTGACAAAAAAAGTATTAGAATCTGTCTAATAATTTGATAATCAATATGATTAAGTCTGTAAAATTAAAACATACCCCTTTTAAAATGAAGAAGTTACGCTTACTTATGCTATTACTTTGGGCAAGTTTCTCGATGCTATATGCCCAAGAAAATCTCGAAATCGAAGGAAAAATACCGTTTCAGGGACGTTTGGAATCCAACGGCGAACCCGTCAATAATTCGCAATTAAGGATGGTTTTTTCCTTGCAAAAAGACGATAATTCGTGGAGCGAAACCCACACATTAGACATAAAAAATGGGTTATTTTTCGTGGTTTTAGGAACACAAATCCCAATCCCAGCCCTATTTTTTGAGATGCCTAATTTGCAGGTTCAAATCAAAATCGAATCCGAAGAGCCTGTAAATCTGCCACTTATCCCGACTCCACAATCTCGGTATGCTTGGGATTTGGCAAATGAAGTGCTGACCGCCCAACATTTCGCCACCGCCACCGCCAACCGAATGTTAGCCACCGATGGCGATGGGCGCGTACTTTGGTTGCCTACGCCACAAGCCGCCGAAACGACCAGTTTTGGGGGGAGCGTTCAGATAACAGGAAATACGACATTGGGGTCGGAACAATCATCCACCACACAAGTAACCGGAGCTTTGCAACTCACTGATTTTAAGACACTTGCGGGTGGCGAGAAGGCGGGCATGGTACGATTTAATACGCAAAATAATAAAGTCCAAGTTTTTGCCGATGGAAAATGGTATGATATGGCAATGGATGGGCTGAATTTCAATACGTTAGGAATTAATTCGCAAAGTGAAACCCTCATTCAGGGCGGTTTGGTGTTGGGAAAATTTGACGGAAATCCTGATATAGGCATGGTGCGTTATGAAAATAATATTTTGCAAATTTATGACGGCACCAACTGGCAAAACATCGGAAATTTAGCCTACCTCAGCAATGGTTTATCCCAATCCGATTTGCTGACACAGGGCATTCAGTTGGGCGGTAAATTATTGAAAAACACACAATTAGAAACCGAATCTACCCGAAATTTAGAAATCACGGGAACGGGACAATTTAAGGTCGAAGGAAGTGCCGTTTTGGGTTATACGACCGCCACGCAAACGCAAATCGGTGGAAGTTTGGAAGTAGCGCATCATGTGGTTTTGGGGCTTTCGGATACGACCATTACCAACGTGGGCGGCACCTTAAAACTCAATGATTATCAAGGAGTTAGGCTCGAAGACGGCATGATGCGCTATTCGGGCGGTGTATTTCAGATTCGCCAATTAGGAAACTGGGAAACGCTCGCTACGGCTTCGGGAACGTGGGATTTGGGCGGAAATGGGGCTACTTCGACCACCAGTTTTATCGGCACAACGAGCGCAAATCCGCTTAATTTTGGGGTGAATAGTAATTTTTTTATGTCCGCCACGACCACCGAATTTGCGATTTCGCATCCTACTTTTATCCAAAATAATCTGACCCTAAAAAAAGGCTTGGTTTTTCAGGATGACATTGGGTCGGGCGCAGACGGCGAAATGCGATTTTCGGGCGGCGTATATTCAGGGTTTTCCAAGGGCATTTGGAATGATTTTGTAACCAGCAACGCCAATTCGGGCGGTATTTTGCAGGGCGGAAATGCGTTTAATACAGCGGTCGTCATTGGCACAACGGATAATCAAAGTTTGGTTTTCAAAGCCGGCGGACAACAAGCCGGGTTTATTGATTTGGGAGGAAATGTTTTTTACGGTTATCAGGCTGGCTATTCCAATACTACGGGATATGCGAACACTTTTTCAGGTTATCAGGCTGGCTATTCCAATACTACGGGATTTAGGAATACTTTTTCAGGTTATCAGGCGGGGCAATCTAATATTACAGGACATGCAAATACTTTTTCGGGTTATCAGGCTGGCTTTTCCAATACTATGGGAGATTTGAATACTTTTTCAGGCGTTCAAGCGGGCTATTCCAACACTATGGGATATGCGAACACCTTTTCAGGTTATCAGGCGGGGCAATCTAATATTACGGGATTTAGGAATACTTTTTCAGGCGTTCAGGCAGGACAATTTAATGAAACGGGAACTAACAATACCTTTTCAGGTTATCAGGCGGGGCAATCTAATATTACGGGACATGCAAATACTTTTTCAGGCTTTCAAGCTGGCTTTTATAATGGTGTAGGAAACAATAATGTGGCGGTGGGTTATCAGGCAGGACTGAACAACATCATGGGCAACGGAAATATTTTTCTGGGCTACCAAGCAGGACAAAACGAAACAGGTTCAAATAAACTCTACATCGAAAATTCCAATTCAAATACGCCTTTGATTTTTGGGGATTTTGCCAATGATTTTGTTTCCGTCAATGGAAATTTGGTCATCGGAAATAGTGCCTCTGCCAGCGTGGGGGACGGGATGCTCAAATTTGATAATGGCAAATTTTCGGGTTTTTCCAATGGTATTTGGAATGATTTTGTAACCGTAGGTGCTGCCACCCAAAATAATATTTTGCAAAACGGCAATGCTTTTGCTACGGCGATGGTCATTGGCACAACGGATAATTTCCCCTTAAAATTTAAAGTAAATAATACAGAATTTATGTCCATCAGCACCTATGGCGGAATTTACACCAATAGCGGAGCAGATAATATTTTGATTGGCAGAAATGCGGGGAATGGTTCAGGAAGTTTTAACATAAATATTGGGCATGAAACCGCACCTAATAATACGACAGGTTTCGACAATGTGTTCGTGGGTTGGCAGGCAGGCAACCTCAACCAAACAGGTTCGGCAAATGTATTCATGGGGCGCGAAGCAGGACGAGGAAATATTGCAGGTTCGCAAAATGTGTATTTGGGGCGTTTGGCAGGCATGAACGCCACAGGTTCTGACAATATTTTTCTGGGTTATAGCGCAGGCTACAACGAAACCGGTTCTAATAAACTTTATATCGAAAATACAGGTTCGGCTACGCCCCTTATTTTTGGGGATTTCCAAAAAGATTACGCCAAAATTAACGG
>CAZNYR010000043.1:0-32686 GCA_964577275.1 uncultured Cytophagales bacterium
TAACTCTGACTAATCCCTTGAAAACTCATCAAAATAGGCAAATAATCTTCCCTTTTATTCAATAATTTATGCAACGCAAAAAGCATTGTCGTTTTTCCATACTGACGAGGGCGATTCATAACAAAATATTTTCCACGCTCTACAAAATCCATAATTCCTTCAAAACGACGGTTATCGTCCATCATATAATGCTCGGCTGGGCGACAAGTTCCTGTAATGTTAAACTCTTTTTTCATGATTTTAATATTTTTTATAACCTATAAGATTCTAAAAACCTTATAGATTATAAACAGTTCATTTTTTTAATATACTAAATTACCTTTCCCAAAATTCTACTTATCCATAATCGAACGAAAACTAAAAATCCAATATTTGAGTGTCGTTCGGATGGCGGCTTTCTCTGTAAATTCGCCTTGGTCTTCTTTCTTTTTGAGATAATTTTCGCCGTATCCGTGTGTTTTGTCTTCCGAAATGGCAGAAAATATCCCCCCTTTTTGAGCAGGCGTAATGTAATTGTCGGTTTTGGAATATGTGCCTTGAAACGAATTTCCCATCATTCTACGCCACGAATACGAATTAATTTTCTTACGATACGGAATATCAACCACATAGGAATCACCCTGACGAAGCACCGTGATGGGCGTTTCATAAATTTTTTGGCGCATCGGTTGCAATTTATAAACTGCCAAATCATATTTAAGTTCTTCGCCCGGACGAGTAACTTCGTATAAATAAGATTGTGAATGGTCAAGCGTATAAATCGTTCCTGTGAAGGAATACTTGCTGTCATTCAGGTACTTAAAGCGCATTTGGTTGTCTTGGGCATCGAACCAGTCTTTGGATTGCATGATGGTTTCTAAGGACTGAATTTGTGCCAACGTAGGATTTTCGCCATAGACATCGGCGAGTACTTTTTCTTGCAATCCTTTTATCATGTCTTTTTTGGATTCGGACGGAATATTGGCATCCTTTTTGATTTTATTGACCGCTGCCTCGGCATCATCCAAACTGCTGAATTTCGTTGAATTGAGTTCATCCAATCGGTATTTGGTCATGTATTTTTCATACATTTCGTTGCCTTCGGGATTGAGCCACGAGCGCACTTGGAGTTCTTGTTTGAGTTGAGCCACTTTTTCTCGTGAAGGATTTTCGCCATAAATATCGGTAACGGCTTTTGTCCGAATGACTTTCGCCAATTTTTTGGAAACATCCGCCAATTCGGGTTCCTTGGTAATGCGGTCGTACATTTTTTTGGCATATTCAAAATCCGTAATTTTGGTATGGTCAATATCATATTTGGCACTCTCAAAAAGGTACTTTTTGTACATTTGCTTGCCTTCAGGTTCGAGCCAAGTATGCACCTCCATTTTTGCCTTTAATTGATGCAAAATATCCAGGGCGTGCGTCTCGCCGAATACATCTTTGATGACTGTTCTTTTGATTTGTTTTTCGAGGCGTTTGCGTTGTTCGGCATCTATTTTTTGATTATTTCTGACGGATTCCCAGAACTTTTTGCCATCCTCAAACGATTTAAATTCCATGTATTCCATCGCTACTTTGATGCCTTCGTAGGCAGCATCTTGCGGAGTGAGGTCAAATTCCTTGAGTTTGGCATTCACATACGTTTCGTAATCAGGGAATAAACTGCGCTTAAAATCATCAGATTCAAACATTTTTTGGATACGAAGCACTTGACGGATATTGTTTTGCACCTGAATCATATTCTTAAACTTATTTTGCATTGCCGTCAAATATGCCTCTGGATGTTGATTGACCACCGCCGTCAAGGAGGCATTTTCTGCCAAATTGCGGAAATTTTCAGTTACTTTGTCCGCATCTTCGACCGCCACCACCGAACGTAATAACTCCACATGAACCTCCTCTTGATATTCTTTGACAAATTCGGGACGAGTAAAAAAATCGCTCGAAGGCTGTGTCAATAAAGAATATAAATGAACCAAATCTTCCAATCGGCGATGGTCATGGATAATTTCCTTAAATTTAAGATGAAATTCATCTTGATAGGCGGCAAAGTTTTTCGTGCCGATAAAGGCTTTATTTTCGGGCTGTGCGATTTGCCGAAAAATCTTGAGCATTCGGTCATAATCATCGTGATAATTTTTGTTAAATTCGTCCAAATCCAAATCAATGTCTTTGATGCCATACATTTGCATCACTTCATAAAGTCCTTTGACGGAAGCTAATTTTTTATCAATTTTCTGAAATTCTTGATAATATTTCATCGAAACGGGGTTCGTTTGATAGGCACTATGCTCCTGACAATATTCATAAATCCTACGCATCGAAGCCAGTTTTGCCCGTCCGTGTTGTGCCTCCTCCAATAATACTAAGGCTTTGAGCTGTGCCTCTTCGCTTGCGTCTTTGCTTTCCAGCATGGGCTTCAAAAATCGCTCGGCTTCGCCCGCCGAAACTTTATGCTCGATGGTTTCCCGCAAATAAACATATTCGCCACCCGCCAAATGACTGCCTCGCTCGGCATACGATTTGGCTAATTGTTCTAATTCTTGCTCATAAACGGTTTGATTGATGTCGCGATTAAAATGTTTGAGATACAATTCGGTGCGCTTCAGCAAATAATCCGCATCAATGCTTCCATTTGCCGCTGCTTTTTTGAGCCAAAAATCCGCATAATATCGGCTCAATTCAAATTCCAAATAAAATCGTGCAAGTTTGACCTGCATACTTACATCACCGCCTCGTGCCTTCATCCGTACATCATAAAATTCTTTCAGATTGAGGTCGGTTTTGTAGGCATATTGTCTGATGGATTTTTTCTCATCTGCCAATAATTTTTCGTGATAATTTTGGGCTTTGGCATCATCAGGCGAGGTATCATAGCCGCCCGTCAAATAGATACGAAATAAATCCAAATCGCCCGCTGCGCCACCCGCTTCCAGTCCTTTGATGGCTTCCGCATAATTTTTTTGGTCGGGAATATCAAACGTATTGCCCACATAAATCAAGCCCTCTTCCAGCTTAGAACTTGCGCCTTTGACCTGTTTTTTGAAGTCTTTTTTGGGCGTAGCCGTTGCAGGATTGCTTTGCGCTCCCGCCGACAAAGGCAAAATCAGACCCAACAGCAGAAATAATTTTTTCATGGTGTTCCCAAGTTTAATGATGAAATGTTTATTCAAATTTAGTTGATAATCAGCAATTTCTAACACATAAATCATACTTTCAAAAATATCCGCAGTGGATAATTTGATTTCGTTCTGAAATCATTTTTGATGCAATCATTATGACTAACAATTTCTAAAAAAATGTTTAGCTTTTGGCGTATTTAAGCTCGACAAAACACCAAATACACACAACTTACTGATTGTCAGACTTATAAATTTTAATCCTTGACAGATAAATAGCCTACTTCCTGTTCAATAGTAATTATTCAAGGTTTTATCCATCGGATTTGTATAAAATTAACGTTTGTCTAAAAAATTTAACAAATCTTAATCCCTGAAAATGAGTATGTTATATTTTTCAGGTCAATTTCTTCGTACAAAGCCCTTATTTTTGCAGTTAAAGTTCATACATCATTTTATTTCAATACATTTTTTCACTAATTGCATGAAAATCAATATCTTATCTATCGTAAAATACGCATTTTCTTTTGCCTTAGCTTTCGGACTTTTTTGGTATCTGTATCGTGAACAGGATGTCGCCTCCATGCTGGAGCGTTTTTCCAAAGTCCGCTTCGAGTGGATTTTTATGGGCATAATTTTGGCAGTTTTAAGCCATTTTATGCGAGCGTGGCGATGGAAAATTGTCTTAGAACCCCTTGGTTATCAGCCCAGTACGGGACGTTCTTTCTTGGCGGTCATGGTTGGTTATTTGGCAAATTTGGCAGTGCCTCGCATGGGCGAGGTTTCCCGTTGCGTGGTTTTACGCCGCACTTCGGATGTGCCTGTGAATATTTCTTTCGGCACGGTCATTACCGAGCGAGTCATTGATTTGTGTTTCTTGGTCGTGGTTGTGGCTTTGGTAGTCTTTTTGGAGTTCGATAAATTGGGCGTGATTATTGCCGAACAATTTGGAAATCAGGCAGATGCCAGCGCAGTTACAACCAAATTAATCCTACTTTTTGCCCTCTTTGCTACGGGCGTGATTTCGGTTGTGATGTTATTTATTTTTAAGGAAACCCTCAAAAAATTGCCCCTTTATGAAAAAATCCGAAGTTTTGTCATCGGACTCAAAGATGGCTTGTTGAGCATCGGCAAAATTGCTCCAAAATCTCGTTATGTCTTTCTCTTTCAGTCGATTATGATTTGGGTATTATATTACTTAACCTCCTATGCCTTGTTCAATGCCATGGAAGAAACCGCCCATTTGAGTGCCTTGTGTGCGCTTTCGGTCTTGGCAATGACTTCGATTAGTATGGCGATACCCGTGCAAGGTGGATTTGGCGTGTATCATGTCGTCATCGCCACGACTTTGGTGGCGTATGGATTGCCCGAAAATCTGGGCAAAGATACCGCATTTTTATTGCACAGTACACAAACCTTCGCCATTGTTTTTGTTGGAGCTATCTCTCTGTTAATCAGTTTGTTAATCAAAAATAATTCGCATCAAAAAGTACAACTCAAACCCATCCATGAACCACACTAAAGACAAAATACAAAGCCTGTCTCAACTCCAAAAAAACAGGCTCATCTGGCAAAAAAATGGCGAAAAAGTCGTCTTTACGAATGGCTGTTTCGATATTTTGCATCTCGGACACATTGATTATCTGGAAAAAGCCCGACAGAAAGGAAATCGGCTTATTGTAGGGCTGAATGCTGATGAATCGGTCAAGCGACTCAAAGGCGAAAATCGACCCATCAATCCCGAATATGCCAGAGCCAGATTATTGGCGGCACTTGCCTTTACGGATGCCATTATTTTATTTGCCGAAGATACACCTTTGAACCTGATAATCAGTTTATTACCTGATATTTTAGTCAAAGGAAGCGACTATAATCCCGAAAATATTGTGGGCGCAAAGCACGTCATGGCACACGGCGGAACGGTCGAAACCATCGACTTGGTCGAGGGCTATTCGACCACCAATATCATCGAAAAATCCAAAATATACCACCAAATTTAACAACTCTTAAACTCATAAACTTATGAATAACGCCTTACTTGTTTGGGCAACGGGTTCGATTCCGTTGTTTGCCTCACGGACTTTTTTGCCTGCATTTATGACCGCTTTTATGCTCAAATATCCGCAACTTGTGCCGTTTATCGAAGCATCAGAAAACCCTGCACCCGAAATTTGGCTGACCAAACCCCTCACGATTTTGGTCTTATTTGCCCTGACGATTGCCGAAATTTGGGCAGACAAAAATCCTGATATTCAGCAAGTTATGACTGAAATCGAAAAATATTTGAAACCAGCCGTTTATGCCATCGTACAATTCGGATTTGCCGACCCACAAACCGCCGATGTGCTGGGCGGAATGAACTGGGCAAGTTTTGGCATCAACCAAATTTTTGCCTTAGCTGGAATGGTGGGCGTATTTTTCTTGACTGTTTTTCGCCAGTCAATAGTTAATTTCTTGACCGAAATGGACGAAGACGGCGATTTAGGACTAAAAAAATTAATTTCTTACCTCGAAGATAGTTGGGTTTTATTTGGATTTTTTCTATTAATGATTGCTGGGTTTACTCAAATTATTATTCTCGGAATTATTTTGGGCTGGTTGTATTTTATTAAGAAACGAGGTGAACAAAAAAGAGAAAACCAAAAAGTTGCTTGCTCAAAATGTCAAACCAAAATCCACCCCATTGCGCCGTATTGCAAAAATTGTGGCACGGCACAAACTGAACTCAAAAAAATTGGCTTCGTGGGACAAAATACCTCAAAACCAGTTAGAAACCCAAAAAAACACGCTCTGAATCTCTTGGCATATCGCCGATGTTCGCATTGCGCCGAAAAACTCAAAGCCAATACCAAAGTTCAAAAATGCAACGCCTGCGGTACGGAAAATTTAAACGCCACACACGCCAAAGAATTTGTACAATTTCTGGATAAACGATTTACGATATTGGTCATTTTATCGGTTGGTTTGGGATTTATTCCGATTATTGGAATGGTACTTTCCGTCGTTTTGGCGAATATTTTAATCATATCGCCATATCGAAAATATACGCCACGCACCGATATTTTTCTGACAAAAATTTTCACGAAAATTCTGCTTATTTTGATACTGGCATTCGGCGGATTGGGCGCATTTGGTGGCGGCTTTATTCTTGCGCCGATTTATGTTTCGGTGCGTTATTTGATGAGTAAACGAGCTTTTTTGAAGGCTTAAATTGTACTAAAAAATGACCGTTTTGGCTCACATCTATTTTTGATAGATTTTTCATTATCCAAAACGGTCAAAATTTTGTCCCGTCATTTTATTTCGTCCAAATCTTTACAACGAACTGATTATCAAACTATTAATTTGCTTTTTTGATAAACTTGGAGCAATTATTTTTGAACAAAAATTGTTCTAAAATCAACATCACCGCCTCGTCTTTGGTCATGGCATTCCCCAAATTTTTATCCTCTAATGTCGTGCCTTCTGGGGCGGCAGATTCGGCGATAAGTTCGCCATTGGATTTCCATGTAAATTTGTAGTTATCCACCGTAATTTGTCGGTCTAATTGTGGGTCGCCCTTAAAGACATAATTGGTCAGCGATGTCATGTAACTTTTGCCTGCTGGAACGGTCGTTTTGGCGACATAATCCCCCGTTGGTGCGGAAAAAACCTCACACAAACACGCCCCCTTGAATTTTTGGTCTTCGATATTAAAAAATGTAAAGTGCTGAATTTTCCATTTATTGCCATATTTATGGAAAAGCATCGAAACCGTTTCCGTGCCTTTTGACCAAACCGAACCATCTTTGGCAAATTCATAATATACTTCATAAACCATCACAGCATTTGTGCCACGCACCTGCGTTTTGATAATATCCTTTACATCATAAATGATTTTGAAGTTTTCGGTTTGGACGACCTTATTGAGATACGAAGAGAACATCGCAAAATCGCCATTATCCGTTGATATTGAGCCATTTATGCGTGCGGTAATGTTGGTCGAAGTCAGATTGTCGGCAATGTGTACCAACACATCTTGTTTTTTCTTTGAATCGGGCAGAGCCGAATACGCTTTGGCAAAGCCGTACAATGTTTTTTTGAGAGCCTCCTCATCGGCTTTACTTTTGGAAGGTTGTGCTTGTAATACATTGAAAAACAATAACATAACCATCATAAATACAATCCGAACTTGGTTCATTGATTTCATAAAATTTTGATTTTTGATTCGTGAAAATAGTTGTTTTGAGTAATATTTATGCTGTTATCTGTTTGCAGATTAACGGCACGATTTCCAAATTTAAAAGATTCTGAAAGATTATGGAAAGATTTAGGATTTTGTTAAGAAAGAAAAGCCATTTTGGAAATAAATAATCGCCTAATTTGGGTCATAAAACAAAACCTTTATAGCATTTAAAATCCTATAAAGGCTTGAAAATCAGAAAATTATAGTCAAACACTACATTTGAATCCTTCACTTATTTCCGAATAATTTTGCGGAGATACGTTTGGGATTCGCCCACCAATTTGAGCATATAAACGCCCGTTGGTAATTGGCTCAAATTCAGTTGTTTTTCAAAACTTCCTTGCGTCTGAAAATGTGTATCCAAAACGACTTTTCCACTCACATCCAAAATCAAGATTTGCGCCGTGCCATGCCCAATTTTATTTGCCTGAATCCGAATTAGGCTTTCGGTCGGATTCGGAAATAATTTGAAATCTATCTGATTATCAATATGTTCCAAGCCAGTTGCCGTAATTCGGACGGTTTCCGAATAGCCCAGACAGCCGACCTCACTAATGACCTCAAGGTAATAATCGCCATCCCGTGTGGGAATAAAAGCGGCAGTATTGACATTGATTTTTTCGCCATTTCGATACCATTGATACGTTGAAATATTATCATAATTCACTTTCAAAGAAAGTACATCATCTTCATAAACCAACTGAATGCCATCCGCATAATTTTCGGTAATTTCGATACGATTCAGGGCTTCGGCAGAGCAACCATTTTGGTCGGTAAGCAATAGTCCATAAATGCCTGCTTGCGTTGCTGTCCATGCGATTCCTTCGGCATTATGGATTTTTATGCCATTTCGCAACCAATGCAGTTGGTGATTGGGCGGAATATTTGTGGCAGTCAGCACGACATTGGGCGATTCGTTTTGGCAAAGTTGAGTTTGTCCTTGTGCCTGAATTTGGGTTTCGATGCGTTGCCCACACTCGACCGCAACCCGAATTCGGCGGCTCACTAAGACCAAATCTTCGTTGATATCATTGGCAATAAATACTTCATAAATGCCTGCATCTTGGTTAGTTGCCTGTCTGATGCTCAAGTCTTTACGGTTTCCGTGTGCGCCTTGAATGGGCAATCCGTCTTTGTACCATTGATACCGATTTGCCGTTCCTGTAATCGGAAAATGATAGGATAAATTTGCTCCCGCCTTGATAACCAATTCCTTTACCTCGCCGATTTTGGCTTGAGGCGCATAATCAATTTGGGCGTTTGTCCGATTTTTAAAATTTTGTACCAAACCCTCCAAATCATCATGCGTGAGAAAATTATTATATACCGCCAAGACGTTTAATTCTAATTTATCAAATCCTTTTGGCAAGTTAGATAATTGATTATCAATGAGATATAAATTTTTTAATTGAACAAATTTGGTAAAGTACGCTGGAATTTCTTGCAATTTATTTTGTGATAAAGACAAGGAATTTAGATTTTTGAGATTTTCAAAGGAAGCAGGTAACGCCCAAAGCTGATTGGTACTCAAACTCAAAACTTGCAAATTTTCTAGCGTTCCCAGCGATTCTGGCAAGACCGAAAGTTGATTATTATTCAGATGTAAATATTTGATACTCAATTTATTAAGCTCAAAATTTGTATGAAATCCACGAAAAGTATTGTGCGATAATGCTAAGGATTGCAAATTAGGAATCAAGCCGATAACCAGCGGAATATTTCCCGTATATTGATTATTGCTCAAATCCAGATGAGTTAATTGCGTTAAGTCTGATAAGGTTTCGGGAATCGTGCCTGCTAACTGATTATTTGCCAAATTGATGCGTCTTAAATCGGAAAAAATACCCGTTTTGGTAAATATTTGGGCTGGAATAAACCCTGTCAAACGGTTATCGGGCAATGAAATTTCGATAATTTTATCGCCTTTCATCGTGATGCCATGCCACCGAAAGACCTCCAAATTTTCAAAATTCCATTTGGTTTTCCAGTGCGTATCGCCGCCCGTAGCCTCATAAAATAATTTCAAGAAAGACAAATCCAGCGGAGTGGGTTTTGGGAAAACCGTTACTTTAATATCCCTTCTTTGAAGCACCAAATCTGGAGCTTGCGTATTCTTGACCAGCGCATGATAAATAGCTTCATCAGTTAATTTGGCTTCCGAAATTAAAATAGTATCTTCCTGATAATCAGTCAAGAGCTGTCCATTTTTGTACCATTCGTAGGTATTAAAATTGCCTTCCGTTACGACAGACATAAACAGATTTTCGCCTTCCATGATTTCAATTTCGACATACTCATTGATGAAGGCTTGATTTTGATAAAAAAACTGAAAATGTCGCCCCGTAAGTCCTTCGATTGATTCAAAAGTAAGTTGGTTATGATTGACGTTAAACTCCTGTAATTTAGGAAGTTGTATGATTTCAAATGGGATTTTATCCACTAATCCAAATCCCTCGACATTGATTTTCAGGATGTGTCCCGCAAAGACCTCAACGCCGGGTAAATCTTCGGGATTGCCCGTAAATTTCCATTGTGTAGTCCAATTCATGCCGCCCGTCCGATTATAAAGCAAACGCAAAATATCCAATTCTTCGGGTCTAACTGTCGGATAAACAGTTACTTGTGGCGTATTTCGGAGCTTGCCTTCGCATCCAGTTTGGGTGCGTGTGCCGATAACTTGGAAATTGACCGTTTCCGAAACGGAAGTCAAAGTAAGCCGATACGAGCCGTCATTTTGTCGTCCAAATTCGGTTTTATCAATAAAATCGTGGGTTTTGGCTAAGGCATAAAGCGTATTGGGTTCTGGATTTTGAATCGTCAAGGTAACGGGATAATTGGGCGAAATTTCGGAAATATTAACTTCGACCTGCACATCCACTTGCGGATAATCAGGCACTGTCATTAGTTGCAAAAATCCCGCTTCGGTAGCCACACATTCCGTCCCAATTTCGATAACTCGCACTTTGGTAATGCGTTGTTGGGGAGCAAGTCCCGAAACGATAAGTTTTCCTCCGCGCGTAATTTTGACGGTCGTAAAATCAATCGTATTATCTGCCTCCAAATCAATATTATAATAATAATCAGGCAAATAATTTCGAAGCGTAATTATCATATTTCCATCGGGATTGGCGCATCGTGTAGGCTCTTCAAACGCTATTTTTTGGATAACAATTTGGGCTTTAGGTTGCAATTCGGTATTCAAGGTATATCTAAATCCGCCTGAAGTACATCCTGTTGTTTTGGCGAGCCTAATATTCGGATTATCAATACGTTGTCCGTTATATCGTGCTGTATATTCGCCTCCTACAAAAGTAATGGTTTCGTCAAAAGTACCATCATTATCGTAGTCAATTTCGTAATCGCCATTTGAGCCACCCAAAATACGGAACGTAATTTCGTAATAGGCTTGGGTGCAAGTTTGTCGGCTTGTGGCTTCAATTTGCTGAATTTGAGCAACTTGCGTGTATTCTTTGACCACAAAACTTGATGTTCCGATACCGTTATAATCATCAGTGGCGGTAAATGCCAGTTTTGTACCTGCCGATAAATTGCCAACGATTGAAGAAGGCAAAACCCAATTTCCAGTGTCATTGGCTTGAACTGCCGTGATGAATTGATAGCCTTGATTGGCTTGACAATTATCCACATAATATACGTGTATTTGGGCGTAAGGCTGGGTTGTGCCGTAAACGCCTGCACAATTATTATGTTCCTGAACGATAGGAATAGCGGTTGATTCACTTAGATTTGTACTAATTCCTCCCTGAATATTACAAAATATTGCATTTTTAATGAACGAATTATGATACCCGCTCGAATGCAAAATTCCATAGCCCAAATTGTGATGAATGTCATTTCCGCCATCTACGGCTTGGGTGGCTTCGGCACGAGCCTGCGGGTCAAGAAATAGCCGTTCGCCAATGCTTAAATAATCGGATTGTACCAACGAAAACCCATGTCGATTATATGCCACTTGATTGTATCCGAACCCATATTCGGAGGAATGCACCAGATGTACGCCATCCAATTTATTGTGTGTAATGCGGTTGTATTCCACCTCAAAGCCTCGTATAAATTCGGCTTCGGTGCGTTCTTCTGGCAGAAAAGGTGGCAGTGGCGGAAATGGCGGAAATCCCGAACTCAAGGAAACATCCTGAAAATAAATCCCGTGTCCTTGATTGCCCGTAATTTCGTTATTGCCGATTCGGATGCTCGCCGAAGACCGAATACGAATGCCGTCCAGTTGATTTGCCGAAATAAAGTTCGATTCAATCAAATAATAAGGATAAATCAATTCTTCTTCTTCGGTGCGTTCGCCACCGCCATTTGCGTAATTTTCCATATAAATTCCATATTCCTGATGACCCGTGATTTGATTTCGATAAATCCAATCGTTATACGGATACATATCCGATATGTAAATACCCGACTTGGTATTTTTTTCAATCGTATTGTAGGCAATCAAAAATTCTTCGCCCGATTCGATATAAATGCCGTACTCGTTATTTTTCAGAAGATTCCCCAAATTTGGGTTCGTGCCACCGATAACAATACCATAACTATGTGTCAGATAAATCCCTTTTTGCGTATGATTTTGAACCGTATTTTGAAGAATACTCGGATAACTTACACCATCAGCATAAATTCCTGTGCCGTTTTGTTGAATCGTATTTCCTGTGATAAAACAATCATCTGCATTGACACAAATCCCCGTTCCGAAGCCCTGTAAGGTCAATCCATACACTTTGGTAGGTTCATTCAATTCCAAGCCACAACTCGTTGATACAAAGGCAGAACCATCCAAAATAATCGTATTTCCACCCGCATTCAGGGTAATATTGGGCGTATCAATGGGCAAAGTCGCACTCAAAAACAAAGTCGAAGGATTCGGCAAATTGAATGTAACTTCCTGATAACCACCCAATAACATCGCCTGTTCGATTGCCCAACGCAACGTATTGAGTTCGGTAGCCTTTCCGCTGCCATCCAAATTATCATTCGGATTAGTTACGATGAGATTGACGGCAGTTCCCGTACCCGTGAGGCGAAACTGAAATTCGGGATGATTTATTGCATGACTCGAAACGGAAATAAATGCCGTCTTAAAACCCAGACTTGAAGGCGTAAAGGTTACAGTAAAAAATGCCGAACCGCCCACAGGAATTGTCGTGTAAACTTTGGTGGCATCCAAGCCAAAATCCGCAGCATGAAGTCCGTTGATTTGAATTGTTGTGAGTGTAAGTGATTGATTTCCAGTATTTTGAATTTCAAAATCTTTTCTAATTGTCTGGCTTTGGAAAGTCGCTCCGAAATCGACCGAAGCCGTATGAAATACCTCGACATCATCCGTATCGTTTCGTAAATTGAGCAAGGCACCCAATGCCGTTCCTTCGACCCGAAACCCAAAATCTGGTGCAAGTCCTGTTGTGGAAAATGATGAAATAAACGTCATTTTTGTCCCCAAAGAAGTCGAAGTAAATTTCAGTTCATTCTGACTTTCAGGTAATTGTGATGCCGATGTATTGGTCAATAGATATTGATTGGTGTCCGTGCCATCGAGCTGATAACTTCCATCATCGACAGACGTATAAGCCGTTGCAAAATGACTGATAGTCAAGAACTTAAACGCATCTGACTCGATGCCAATTCCATTCAGAGTTACTGCACCCTCGCCATAAATCAAGGCGTTATGCGCCGTTTTATCCAAAACGCCACCGCCGTAGGCTTCAAAAATTACACCCGAATCCACGTACATTTTGTTGGTTGCGCCCACGCTATTTCCTTCAATATCCGCCTCGACAAACGTTATCGAAATGCCTGCCGAGTTCTTTGCATTAATTTTCTGGTAGGGATTATTAAAAGCCTTGAAAGTAATTTTGTTACTTAATTTGGCAAATTCCAAAGGCGGAAAAAATATGGGCGTAATCGCATCCGTAATAACTGTCTGAAAATCAGCACCATAAAATTGAATCGCCGAATTGGTTATCGCTAAATGATTCAGATTTGCATGAAATTTGAGCGTTTTGCCACTCAAATACAAGGAATTTTCGTGCATATTGACGGTCGCAAACGATACATCCGTCTTGATATTCAGATGAGAACCCATGTCGATTTCTGTTCCAAAATTAAGCATACCATCGCCCATGATTTTCTCAAACGACACGTCATTTTGTCCTATGGCTGGCACGATTTCCAATTTTGAGCCAGCCGAAATGTGCGTTCCTGCGCCACTTGGTGCGTACAAAACTGTCGTAAATCCTGTCGCCGAACCATCCAAATAAACATCCGTAGCAATATCCAAACTGTAATCGGTAATAGAAAGCG
Organism: uncultured Cytophagales bacterium; assembly: GCA_964577275.1. GTDB lineage: Bacteria > Bacteroidota > Bacteroidia > Cytophagales > Thermoflexibacteraceae > UBA2561. The sequence goes on from CAZNYR010000043.1 coordinate 13,651, forward strand.
TTGTATTTTTTAAATGACTCAATTTCAGAGGATTCCCCTCAATTTGATGCATCACACCATTAGAATTATCGAAGCATACAGCTCCGTAAATTTTGGGTGAGAAATTAAAAATGACATCCGTTCCGCCATCGGTTTTGTTGGTCAGATTTCCTGTCATTTTGAGTACATTAACCTGACTGGGATTATTGGCATCCACAGGATTTATGTCCACGTTTTGTGCGCCTGAATTATCGCCGATTTGGACATTGCCAAAAAACGTAATTTCGCCAAAATCTAATGCCGTAACTTCCTGAATATGAAAGGTTTCGCCATTGCCAACCCACGTTATCGGAATGGGATTATTGACATCAATACCGCCCAAAGCCACCGTTCCCGAACCCTCAAACTTGAGTCCGCCTTTCGCATGAATAATCATTTCTTCGGTCGAGCCGCCATTGACGCTAATTCGTGAATTTGCACTCATGAAAATCGAGGTTTCATCGGGCGTGCTTGTACCTGAAAGATAGGCACTTGTGCCATTCACAAACTCGACACTGCCATTATTACTTACGCCAATTTTGGAAATGGTTACAAAACCGCCGCCTTGACGTTCGATGACATTGCCAACGCCTGAAAAATGAAGCGCACCATCGCCTACAAATGGATTGGATGCCGTTACGAAAATATTTCCGCCATGTATTTTCAAGGCACTTTGGGCATTCCCAAAAGTAATAGTTGCCCCATTTTCAATATTTATACTAAGCGCATCCACTTCATTACTTGCAAAAATATTGGGCTGATTTGCGGGAGCAGCTGGAATAATCACCACATCCGTATTAGTTGGAATACCTGCTGGCGACCAGTTATTCACACCTTGCCAATCCGTTCCCGTGCTACCTGTCCACGTTTTCTGCCCGAAGGTGGTTTGATTTAGAAAAACAGCAAGCAAAAAAATGAAAAACAACAGTTTTGATGTATCTATTTTACCCATGATTTACGATGGAAATGAGTTAATAAGTTTGACAAATTAGGATTCAAAAGTTAATTTTAATTGCATAAATAATCGTGTGGTCAGTTTTACGCCAAGAAATTCGGATAAGTTCGGCAAATAGGAGATAAACCTGTTTTTTTAACATTTAAATAGATAACATCAAGGCAATTTTAGAATCTTGTAAGAAATGACCCTAAAATGAATAAATTTTTAACAAAATGAACGTATTTGATGCCAACTATTTTTCAAGAATACGCATAAAGTGGCGCAATTCCGCCCGTATGTATCAGTGTAATGGTGGTATTTGTGGGGAAATAATCTTGACGAATCAACTCCCAAACACCAAAAAATAATTTGCCCGTATAAACGGGGTCGAGTGGAATCTGAAATTTTTGACGAAAATCCTGCATAAATTGGATTAATTCGGGTTTTTGTCGGGCATATCCGCCGAAATGATAGGCTAAATTTATTGTCCAATTCTCAAAAAATGTGGCATGAATTTGATTTTTTTCACGAAATAAATGTAGTAAATTGTGAACTTCATCCGTCAAAAAATCGCCGCCTTTCAAGACCGAAAAGCCTATTTTTTGGATTTCTGGCGTACTTCCTACGATTAACCCAGCCAATGTTCCGCCTGTTCCACAGGCACAGCAAACCACATCAGTTTGGGGCGGAAAATGTAGCGGAATTTGAGCGCAACCTCGCACCGCTTCAGGATTTGTGCCACCTTCGGGAATCAGAAAAAAATTGCCAAACTGACGTTGTAAATTATCAAGAATTTCAGGTGAATTTTTTTGGCGATACGAAGTTCGGTCTAAATAATGCAGTTTCATGCCCGTTTTTTGGGCGTGCAAAAGCACTGGATTTAAAGGCAAATGTTCTTCGCCCCGAATCACGCCAATCGACTGAAAATCAAATTGTTGTGTGGCATTTGCCGTAGCAAAAATATGATTAGAAAACGCCCCGCCAAAGGTCAGAATTGTCTTGCAATTTTGGCGTTTGGCTTCCAGCAAATTGTAATATAATTTGTAAAATTTATTGCCTGCAATTTCGGGAAAAACCAAATCCGTCCGCAGGACAAAGACTCGGATTTTTTTTTGAGTCAATAATTCATCCTGAATTTGTTGATGAGGAATGGCTGTTGAAATCGAAGGCAACATTTTTAATCATCAATTTGAGTAACTAACCAAATCGTATCCTGCTCAAATCCTTGCTCTTTCCACTCGACTTGTACGCGTTGGGACTGAATCGTATTGACGGCTTTTCCGACATAATCGGGCTGTATGGGCAAATCACGGCTATATTTTCGGTCAATCAAGACCAAAAGTTCGACACTGGCAGGGCGCCCAAATTCCGTCATGGCAGTCAGAGCCGAGCGCACTGTCCGCCCGGTATAAAGGACATCATCAACGAGAATGACGTTTTTATTTTCGAGCAAAAACGGGATTTCGGTGCGTTCGATTTTGAGCGGTTGGGTTCTTCGCCGAAAATCATCCCGATAAAAAGCGGTATCCAAATTTCCGATAGGAATCTGAATATCAAGCAGTTGGTCTAATTTTGTTTTCAGACGTTGGGCAAAAAACTTACCACGAGGTTGCAAACCAATGATGACCGAATCGGTAAAAGTTTCGTGTCGTTCGATGACTTGCTGGCACAAACGAGCAATCATAATTTCGAGCAACGGACTGTGGAGTAATCGTTTTTTTTGCATGAAAATATTGATTTTTGAAGGGTTGAAAATCGCAAATTACGGGCAGAAAACCAAATGACGGAAGTCTTTGATGGACTTCCGCCAGCACATTTTGAGGTTAAAATGAATGTTTCATTAAGGTATCCACTCGGTCAGCCCCATACGAAAGCACCGTAACGGGAACTTGCGTTTGTTGCTCAATAAATCGGATGTATTGCGCCAGTTTTTCGGGCAATGTATCAAAAGAATCCAAATTTTTGAGGGCGCATTTCCAGCCTTCAAAAGTTTGATAAATGGGTTTCATCTCCTGAAAATTAAGGTCATAAGGAAATTTATCCGTCATGGTGCCATCCGTCATTTGATAATGCGTACAAATTTTGATTTGGTCAAAATCATTCAAGACATCGGCTTTCATCATAAATAATTGACTTACTCCATTAATCATAATGGCGTACTTGAGGGCAGGCAAATCCAGCCATCCGCATCGGCGAGGTCGTCCTGTGGTGGCTCCAAATTCATTTCCGATTTTGGCAATTTTTGCACCGTCATCATCAAAAAGTTCTGTCGGAAACGGACCCGAACCTACACGCGTACAATATGCCTTAAAAATGCCAAAAACTTCGCTCGTATGTCTGGGGGCAACACCCAATCCCGTACAAGCACCCGCCACCGAAGTATTGGAACTGGTTACGAATGGATAAGAGCCAAAATCAATATCGAGCATGGTACCTTGTGCGCCTTCGGCTAAAACCTTTTTGCCGTCCTGAAGTGCTTGATTGACAAAGTATTCGCTGTCCGTTGTTTTGAAGGTTTTGATAAATTCGATGGCACTAAAAAAGTCTTTTTCCTGTTCGGGTAACGCCTCGTAATTAAAGTGAAGAAAATCCAATTTTTGGAGGTGATTGGCTTTCAATTCTTCATAAAGTTCCCTGAAATTGGGGTGCTTCAAATCGCCGATACGTAAGCCCAAACGCCCAATTTTGTCCTGATAGGTGGGTCCGATTCCTTTGAGGGTCGAACCGATTTTTTTATCGCCTTTTGCCTGCTCATAAGCCGCATCCAAAAGCCGATGCGTGGGCAGAATTAATTGTGCTTTTTTGGAGATATACAAATTTTCTTTGACCGGAACATTTCGTTCGAGAAGTGCCTGAATTTCTTTTCGCAGAATGCCCAAATCGAGTACCACGCCATTGCCAATCAAATTCTTGATTTGGGGGCGAAAAATCCCAGACGGAATTTGGTGCAAAACGTGTTTTCGCCCATCAAAGTTGAGCGTATGCCCAGCATTCGGACCGCCCTGAAATCGTGTTACGGCATCGTATTTGGGAGCTAAAAAATCGACAATTTTACCTTTTCCTTCATCGCCCCACTGCAAGCCCAATAATATATCCATTACTCTGTGGATTTTTGTATGATTCAATTAAGTTTTTAGAGGTGTTGGGAATTATTCGGCACTGACCGAACCCCAAACGCACAAAAATACGCATCTTAGGCTTGTAAATTGCATTATTTTTATGCCTTTTTTTTTGAAATCTCCTAAAATTTAGGGTTTTTTTTTACAAATATTTGAATCTGATTTTTTTGTAACCTCACAAAGCGGTATAAAATCAGCTTCACTTTTAGTCCATTATTCTGCCATTTTCTGGGCAATTTTACCGACCAAATGATGAAAAGGCATCGACTGCAACCATACTTTTCCCGTGCCTTTCAAGACCGCCATGAACAGAGTTTCGCCGCCAAACCACGAAGTATTTGCGCCTTCGATGCGTTCGACTTCTATCGAAATGGAAGTCGAAAAACCGACTATCGCGCCAGCCTCCACCCGTAAACTTTCTTGTGCCAATTCTTTTTCGATGACCGTTCCGCCCGCATAAACGAACGCCATGCCTTCGCCCTGTAATTTTTGCAAAATTAAGCCTTCGCCACCCAACACACCTGCCCCAATATTTTCGTGAATCGTAGGCGAAATTTCCGTTCCAAAACTGGCACACAAAAAACTATCTCGCTGAAAAACAGCCGATTGTGATGATAATTTGCCTAATGCCACAGGCACAATCGAGGCTGGAAACGGAGAGCCAAACGCTACTTTTCGGACTTGTGTATCGGTATTTTTGAAGTGCGTCAGGAAAGGAGATTCGCCCGCCAAAACACGTTTTCCTGCCGAAAAAATATTCTTAAACAAATTATCTTCCTGTGTACCATCGCCCAATTTGCTTTCCAACGTGATATGTTCCTGAGCATAAATCATTGCGCCAGCTTGGGCAATAATTGTCTGGGCAGGAGCAAGCGAAAGTTCCAGAAATGGACTTGCCTGTCCAACGATTTCATAATTTAATAATTTCATGAGTTTTGTATTTTTGTAACTATCTAACAAATAGCTTGATTACCAACTAATTTCATTAAATAAAAATATTTCCACAAAATTAGTGCTTATTTTGTCCTAAAACTTATATCTAAGGCTAAAAATTACACCATGTCCTCCCCGTGATTTTGTAATATGAATGCTTTTAAATCTGAACTTTATGGATGGAATATTTTGTTAAAAAATGAAAGAACGTGCCAAATATAATTTTTGTGTGGATATACTGAATTTCTGATTTTAATGCGTATATTTGGATTTTCATTTTTCTGATAAAATGTTAAATTTGAGTCTAAAAAATTGAAAATCAATTTGCTAAATCTTGTTTTTCATTGTTAAAGTGTGTTAAGTAGATACGAATGCGATTTGCAAACCCGTATTTTTGTGGCATAATTTAAGGCAAAAAATTTCATTTTGTATGAATCAGCGCAAACTTAATTTGGTCGTGATTTTGATGAGTTCGGCATTGCTGGGCTTGGTTGCGCTACAATTTTATTGGATAAATCGCGCCTTGCATCTGAGTGAAAAGCATTTTCAGCAATCGGTACAAATGGCATTGGATAATGTCATTAAACGATTGGAGCATCGCGAATTGTTGCAAATTACGCAACAAAATATGGATAACAGCATCAAAGTAGATAGTAAACTTTTTACCGAATTTGATTCGATGGGACATCTGCACTGGAAGGAAGATAAGGTGATTACCACACGCAAGATTTTATCCAATCCAGACCTTGCCAAAGAAGGTGTCGAAATCGAAGTGCAGGAGGAGGCAGTCATCAGCAAAACGGGATTTGCGCGTCGCCGAGATACGGGCGAGGAGTGGGTGATTAATCTCGAACGCCCCGAAAGTGAGGCAGAATATGAGCCCATGATTGATTCGTTAGAATACATACAAAAGCGTCATAATCAGCGTATTGCCAAGATGATTAATCAATCCACGATGGTTTCGGCGGTCTTGCAACACATGGCAAATTTTGATAAACCGATGGATGAGCGCATCAGTCGAGAACTGGTAGATTCTTTATTAAATGCCGAAATGATACAACGTGGCATCAATACGCCCTATGAATTTGGTGTGGTGGTTTGGGACTTAGAAAAGTACAAATTAATTTTTGCTGATAGCGTCCAGAACAAAGCCAGCCTCATCAAAAATGGGGAGCGTGTCGCTTTGTTTCCGAATGATGATTTTTCCTTACCTGCCTATTTGTATGTCTATTTTCCCTATCAATTTCGATATATTTTGAAGGAAATGGCGGCGGTTTTATTTTCTTCTATGATATTGATTTTGGTCGTATCGGGTTGTTTTGCCTTTGCCGTGCTGACGATTAATCGCCAGAAAAAACTTTCGGAAATGAAAAATGATTTCATTAATAACATGACCCATGAGTTCAAAACTCCGGTTTCAACCATTTCTTTGGCGTGCGAAATGCTTAATGACCCATCTATGCGTAGCCACGAAACACTTTTGGCACGTTATCTGCAAATAATCAAAGAAGAAAATGAACGATTGGGCGAACAAATCGAAAAAGTATTGCAAATTGCCCGATTGGAGCGTAACGATTTTGATATTAGGGTCGAAGAAACCAATTTGCATGAACTGATTGAAGCAACTTTGTATAATTTTGTCTTGCCAATTGAACAACGAGAAGGCTCCATTCGGACAGCATGGAATGCCTTGCAACCGATTATTCAAGCCGATAAAACGCACTTGAGTAATATTATCAGTAATTTGATTGATAATGCAATTAAATATTCGCCCGATATACTGGACATCGAACTAACGACCGAAAATGCGGATAAAGGAATTATCCTGACCATATCGGACAAAGGACAAGGGATTCCCAAGGATACGATTTCTAAGATTTTTGATAAATTTTATCGTGTGCCAGTCGCAGGTGATGTGCATGATGTCAAGGGATTTGGGCTGGGCTTGAGCTATGTCAAAACCATGATTGATGCACACTACGGCGTGATTAGAGTCAATAGCGAACCCCATAAAGGGACAACGTTTATTATATTTTTACCTTACAGACATGAAAGAGAATCAAGATAAAACAGCACGGATTTTATTGGTGGAGGATGACCTAAATCTGGGACAAATCCTCAAGGAATCGCTGGATAAAGATTTTGAAACCACCCTTTGCCGAGATGGACGCACGGGGCTAAAGACATTCAACGATGAGCAGTTCGACCTCTGCGTACTTGATGTCATGCTTCCCATCATGGATGGCTTTAAACTTGCCGAAGAAATTCGCCGAAAAGACCAATATGTTCCTGTTATCTTCCTGACTGCCAAGGCAATGCGAGAAGATACTATCAAAGGTTTTAAAATTGGTGCCGATGATTATATGACCAAACCTTTCAGCATGGAAGAGTTACGTCTGAGGATTCATGCGGTCTTGCGCCGAACTGCAGGGCAGGAAAAAACCGAAGAAATTTCTACCTATCACATCGGACACTTTACATTTGAATACGATGTACAAAAACTGACCCGAAACGATACGCAAGTAACCCAGAAATTGACTTCCAAAGAAACCGAATTGCTCCGAATGCTGTGCATCCACAAAAATCGTACTATGGAACGCTCCAAGGCACTCAAAGTTATCTGGCACGATGATAATTACTTCAATTCCAGAAGCATGGACGTTTATATTACCAAACTACGGAAGTACCTCAAAAGCGACCCTAATTTGCAAATTCTGAATGTTCATGGTACGGGTTTTAAATTGGTAGAAACCTGATAAATAGTTCAAGATAGAGATGAAATAATAATAAAATTGCACTCCACCAAAGTTTTTAATAGGACACAAGTGGAGCGCAGTTCGCTTTTAAATCACTTGAAACAATCTTTCTTTTGATTTGCGTACTTTCGGAGCGTGTTGGGTTTGGTCTTCCGCCGAACGATAGCCTATCGTTGCCACTACGGTTGCCATATAGCCTTGCTCGGATAAACCCAAAATTTCATCATATTTATCGACTTCAAAACCTTCCATCGGACAGGCATCAATTTCTTTCAAAGCACACGCACTCAATAAGTTACCTAAGGCAATGTAAGTTTGTCGGCTTGTCCAAGCCTTTTTTTGTTCGGTGGGCATTGGCACAATTTTCGATTTCATAAAATCGCCATATCCCTTCAAATCTTCGGGATTTATGCCTGATGTTTCGGCTTTCAGTGCGATATATTCATCAATATCCGCATCAACCACATCTGCTTTGGCACAAAATACCAATAAATGCGAGGCATCCACAGTTTGCGATTGTCCCCAAGTGGCGGGCTGCAAGTTGGCACGCATCTCTATATTATTGATAATCAATATTTTATATAATTGTAAGCCATACGAAGAGGCGGAAAGTTGAACCGCCGTCAGGATTTCCTCCAAGTCGCTTTCGGAAATTTTTTTGCTCGTATCAAATTTTTTGGTGGCATATCGCCAGTTTAACGCTTCTATAAAATTTGCCATGATTTCGTTTTTGAGTTCGTGAGAATATATTACCGAACTTAAAACTCAAATGATTTTGTTTTGTTTTGTAATTGATGTATAAAAAATAATTGTATATACATTAGTTTAATATTATAATCAATAATCATGATTGTATTATCCTGAAAATCAAAATTTTAGTACCCGAAAAGGTCGTCAAATGATACGCATTTGCTCCGTAAAAATTTCTTTATTTTTCCATTTCTTGTCCATTTTTTATCCATAATTTTTTTAAGATTCCGTAATTTTGGAATTTCCAAAAAGAGAAACCGAAAAAATTACTATGGATTTTTCAACGAAATTGGCGTGTAGTTCATCGCCCGAATGGTTAGCGATGGTCATGGAAAATTTTGACGAATTTTTGCAAGACCATGCCAACTGCGAACGCAAAGCCTCCTCGATGGCGATGAGTTTTGTTTCCAAATATCCTGACCGAACCGAGATTATCCCCACGCTAATTGATACGGCAGTCGAGGAATTGCAACATTTTCGGCAAGTCTATCGCATCATGGAACGGCGAGGAATTGCCTTGCAACAACAAATGGATAAAGACCTGTATGTCAATGAGTTGCTGAAATTTTGTCGTGCCGACCGCGAAGGCAGATTGATGGACAGACTCATTTTGGCTTCCGTTTTGGAATGGAGAGGCTGCGAACGATTTAAGCTCATTGCCGATGCGCTCCAAGATGCGTATTTGCATAAATTTTATCAACAGCTTTGGGAATCCGAAGCACGACACGGCGTGATTTTTATTGATATGGCAAAGGTCTATTTCCCTGATAATCAGGTAGATGAGCGTGTCAAATATCTGACACAACAGGAAGCCCAAGTGATTAATTGCCTTGCCTTGCGCCCGACTTTGCATTAAAAATATAAATTAAATCTTGATTTGTTAAAAAATACGTTTGACAAAAAATAATTAGGGATGTAATTTTAGAACAAAATACAAACGGGTGTCGGAGCATTTATTGTCGCCACGAATTCGAGCAATCCCGTATTTTTGTCCCGCTTAAAAGATGAAATGGTATGACTTTTTTGATTTGCCACCAAAACAAAATTTTCATCGGGCGATAACGCAAAATTTCGAGGAGTATCAATGGTTTTGGTTTGATGCGCTAACCATGTTAAACGTCCATTTTCCGCATTTATCGAATAAATTGCCAAGCTATTATGTCCTCGATTGGAGGCATACAAAAATTTTCCATCCGAAGAAATATGAATATCGGCGCAAGTATTCTGCTCGGTATAACCTTCTGGTAATGTGGAAATTGAGCTATCCAATGCCCAACCTTTTTCCGCTTGATTCAGGAGCGTAACCGTAGAATTTAGTTCATTCAAAATGTATAATTTTGTCGAATCCGTTGGGTGAAATGCCAAATGTCGAGGGGCGGCATTTTGTGCCATCGCCAATTTGGGTGTTTGGGCTGGCTTCAATTTTTGGGTGTTGGTGTCCAATTCCGAAAACCACAGTTCATTTGTCCCCAAATCTACGGCAATCACCTGATTTTCAGTCCGAAACCATGCCGAATGTGCGTGCGGGGCTTCTTGTCGTGGATGTGTTCCTTTTCCTGTATGTTGCTGAATATCAAGTAATTCATTTAGTTTTCCGTTCGGATTCAAACGTAATAAACCTACATTTCCACCCGTATAATTAGCTGTCAAAACAAATCCCGCCGAGTTAATCGCCACAAAACATGGGTGCGCTCCGCCTGATGACTGGCGATTGATGAACTGGAGCGTATCTTCCTGAATTTCAAAGGATTCTACCGAGCCAACGCCCTCGACATCACGTTCATTGACGGCAAGCAAATAATTTCCATCCTTACTTTTAGCTAAAAAAGAAGGATTTTCACTTTGTGCCATTAATTTAATAAACTGCAATTTACCGTCATTTTGCAAGACATATTTGTAAATTCCTTGACTTTCGCCTTCGGTGTATGTGCCGACATAAAAAGATATGCCTTCGGGAATTTCCGCAACTTTTTCGGTAACTTCTTGTTTTTCAGTATTTTGACAAGAAACTATAAGCGTCAATATGGCTATAAAAATATAGTGTTTCATAAAATGATAGCGTAGTATAACTTATTGATTATCAATAAGTTATGAGAATTTTATTAATTTTTGAGGCTGAATGATCAAAACACCTTTTCCTCTTCCAATGTTAAGTATCCTGTTTTTGGGTTCCTTCTGAAAGTCAGTATTTTGGCGTTTCCTTGTGCCATGATAATAAGGCGACTTTCGTCTGCTGCGAGCGTGATGGCAAAAGGTTCTTTGATGGTGTATCCTGCATCGGCGTAGAGTGTCTGAATGGGTTTTTCATCGTTTCCATTGGCATATACGCACAATTTTTCGCCCTCGATTTTGTACAAAAACAAGGCATCAGAAGTATAAGTTTTGAATTCGGAGTGATTTTTGGCTTGCACAAGCATCGCCAAAAAGTCATTCTGATTTAGTTGTGTATCTTGTTGTGCATGAAGCGATTGCCCGCAAAAATATCCCGAAAATAGTATGCTCCAGATTAAAGTTTGAATATATTTCATGACTTTATAAAATGAGTTTGTGTGTTTATCAAAATTAAACTTTCGTTAGTTATTGAATATTGAACCCAGTGTAATGTTAAATGCTTGGAATTGCAAATTTCGTAAAAATATCGAATAAATACTATTTTATCCTCGAAAAATCGTACTGTATTTTTGGTTTATGTTACAAATTTGTTGAATTTTGGTAGAAATATTACGCCACCTTGTTTTTTTAAATCAAAATAACATCTAACTTTACAGAGCTACTTAGCACTTCAAATTAGGCGCACACAATCACCTCAAAAAAATTATAAAAAATGGATACATTCATCAAAGAAAAGGTAGAAACATGGCTTAATGGCAATTATGATTCGGACACCAAAAATGCCATCCGTGCGATGACCGATGAGGAAAAAATCGAAGCATTTTATATGGATTTGGAGTTCGGGACGGGCGGACTGCGCGGCATCATGGGCGTAGGCTCTAATCGCATGAACAAATATACCGTAGGTGCTGCTACTCAAGGACTTAGCAATTATTTAAGCCAAAATTTTGTGGGGCAACCCATCAGCGTTGTGATCGCACACGATAGCCGAAATAATAGTCCTGAATTTGCCTCGATTGTGGCGGATGTATTTTCGGCAAATGGCATCAAAGTTTATTTTTTCGATGCCCTGCGTTCTACGCCCGAATTATCGTTTGCCATTCGGCATTTGGGCTGTCAAAGTGGCGTGGTACTGACCGCTTCACACAATCCGAAAGAATATAACGGCTATAAAGCCTACTGGAATGATGGCGGACAACTGATTCCGCCACACGACAAAAATGTGATTGACCAAGTGCGGGCGATTGCTTCGGTGGATGATATTAAATTTGACAGAAACCCTGATTATGTGGAAGTTATCGGTGCGGCGATGGATGATGCTTATCTCAAACAAGTGGCGGGGCTTTCGGTCAATCGACAAGTAATCGAACGCCAAAAAGACCTCAAAATCGTATTTTCGCCCATTCACGGTACGGGAATTATCGTGCCTGAATTATTGAAACGAATGGGATTTGAAAATACCTATATGGTCGAGGAGCAAGCCATACCCGATGGCAATTTTCCGACTGTCATTTATCCGAATCCCGAAGAGCGTGATGCCATGAGCATTGCCCTGAACAAAGCCCAAGAAATGGATGCGGATGTCGTCATGGCAACTGACCCTGATGCCGACCGTGTGGGAATCGGCGTAAAAAATCACCAAGGTGATTGGGTATTGCTCAACGGCAATCAAACGGGCAGTTTGTTGCTCGGATATATGTTACGAGCTTGGAAAGAGGCGGGCAAGATTCGGGGCGCAGAAATGATTATCAAAACGATCGTTACTTCCGAATTGATTGATGCGATGGCGGATAAGTTTGGCGTAAAATGTTATAATACTTTGACGGGATTCAAATATATTGCCGAAAAAATCCGTGAACTCGAAGGCAAGGAAACCTTTATCGCTGGAGGCGAAGAAAGCTACGGCTATCTCATTGGGGATGCCGTCAGGGATAAAGATGCGGTCGCTTCTTGCGGATTGATTGCCGAAATGGTTGCCTTTGCCAAAGACCAAAACATGACCGTTTTTGATATGTTAATTGATAATTATCTCCACTATGGGTTTTATCTGGAACGATTAATTTCGATTACCAAAAAAGGCAAAACAGGCGCAGAGCAAATCGCTCAAATGATGCAAAACTTTCGAGAAAACCCACCCAAAACCATTAATAATCAGAAAGTTACACGATTTTTGGATTATGGAAATGCTATCGAAAAAGATTTGATTGAAGGCACAGAAAAACCGATTGAATTGCCCAAGTCAAATGTATTGCAATTTTATACCGAAGATGGCACAAAAATTTCGGCGCGCCCATCGGGAACAGAACCAAAAATTAAATTTTATTTTAGTGTCAATATGACCTTAGAAAGCCGAGATGAATTTGATGAAATCGAAGAACTCCTCAATGACCGAATTGATGCAGTCATTGCAGACCTTCACTTGTAATTTTTAAACCTAAAAGAACCTTCATCGCAGGTCAAATACGATGAAGGTTCTTTTATTAAAAATTGTATTTTAAAAGTATTTCTTTAAAACTATTTTGAATTTTTCGATAAAAAATAAGGCTTGTTCACGACTCAAATTCAGGGCTGGCAAAAGCCGTAACGTATGTCCATCTGACGATGCGCCCGTGAAAATGTGATGTGTTTTGAGGAGTTCATTCCGTATTTCTTGGAATGGTTTTTCGAGTTCTATGCCAATCATTAATCCTCGTCCTCTGATTTCTTGGATGCCCGTGTTGCCTTCCAGATTTTGCATGATCCATGCGCCAATTTCTTGGGCATTTTGCATCAATTTTTCGTGTTGGATGATTTCCAAAACCGCCAAACCCGCCACCGAAGCGAGGTGATTTCCGCCAAAAGTAGTGCCGAGCATTCCGAATTTTGCCTCAAATTTAGGACTAATCAGCACGCCACCCATCGGAAAACCATTGCCCATTCCTTTTGCCATCGTAATCAAATCTGCCTGAATATCAGCGTATTGATGTGCAAAAAATTTGCCTGTCCGTCCGTATCCCGATTGCACTTCGTCCAGTATAAAAATGGTTTGGGTTTGGTCGCAAAGTTGTCGAGCCGTTCGCAAAAATTCATCATCAGGAATTTGGATTCCGCCCACCCCCTGAATGCCCTCAATGATGACAGCACAAACTTGCTGGCTTGCCAATACCTGTTCCAAACCTTGGGCATCATTCCATTCCAAGAAGATAACATGAGCTGTTTCGTTAATGGGAGCAATTACTTTAGGATTGTCCGTAATAACGACTGCGCCTTCGGTTCTGCCATGAAAAGCCTTACGAAAAGCAACTACCTTTTTGCGTCCCGTATGAAAGGATGCCAACTTGAGCGCATTTTCGTTCGCTTCCGCACCAGAATTGCACATAAATAAGGCATAATCTGAATAATTTGATATTTGACCTAATTTTTGAGCCAATGCTTCCTGCAAGGGATTTTGTACCGAATTGGAATAAAATGCCATTTTTTCGAGTTGTTCGGTAATTCGGCGCACATAATGCGGATGCGAATGCCCTACCGAAATGACGGCATGACCGCCATACAGGTCTAAATATTGGGTGTCGTTCTCATCCCAAACCCAACTGCCTTTGGCTCGAATGGGCGTAATATCAAATAACGGATAAACATTAAACAAACTCATGGGTTATATCGGAGATTTAGTACAGCGATTGATAATTTATATTTGTCTGATTTTCAAGGCTTTAGATACCAATAAAGACACATCTAAAAATAATATTTTGGGATTGGCATTGCGTTCGATATTCATGTAGGCTTCGGTAAAATAATGCGTGAGTAATTCGATATTTTTATCGTGAATGACGGTCGAGAATTTTTTGATAAATACCAGAGCTTCAGCCTCTAAGCGCACCAATTTTTCGCCACCAAACTTAAAAGCTAATGCCTCCCGAAGCATACTCAAACCGTATTGCAAGAGGGCTTTTTGGGCTTCCTTGTCATATTCCTGAAATTTATGAGATTGATTCACCATTTCCGAATAATCGCTTCGGAAACACAACCGCATCCATTCGGCAAATCGCTCTTGGCTATCATCTTTGGTTTCTTGATTGAGGCGAAAGGCTTCCGACAAATTGCCATCCGAAAGTGCCGAAATTTGGCTGGCTCGCACTTCCTTGGTCTGAAATTTTTGAATCAAATTTTGTTTGATTTCGGCATCCGTAAAAGGTCGAATCATAATCGGTTGTGTGCGTGAAAGAATGGTTTTCAGCATTTTATCCCGTGATTCGGCAACCAATAAAAATAAGGTTTTGGCGGGTGGCTCTTCCAAAATTTTCAATAAAGCATTGGCTGCATTCACATTCATTAATTCGGGTAACCAAATCATCAATACCTTGTATTCGGCTTCGTAAGCCTTGAGCGATAAGGTTTTGATGATATTTCGTCCCTCGTGAACGGGGATGATACACTGCTTATTTTCTGCGCCCAACGCCTGCGCCCATTCCCGAAGATTTCGGTAAGGATTTTGGGCTAAAAACTTGCGCCACTCCTCCATAAAAGCGGTGCTGATGGCATCCTCTCGTTTTTTGATGGATTTGGTGGTCGCCGTGGGGAACACAAAATGCAAATCGGGGTGAATGAATTTATCAAACTTTCGGCAGGAAGTACATTCGCCACAAGAATCGGTTGGGGATTTGTTTTGGCAATTCACGTAAGAGGCATAAGCCAACGCCATTGGCAATGCGCCCGAACCTGTCTTGCCGATAAATAATTGAGCATGAGCCACATGGCTATTTTGTACCGAATGGACTAAGGTCTTTTTGATGTCCTCCAGCCCGATAATTTCCGAAAATCGCATGAAAATAAATGACAAAATAAACGCTAAAACCAAAGACGCAAGGTACAAACTTATTTGACCAATTTTTTATTCCATTGGTATTTACTTGTAAAGTTTTCGTTCCACTCCATACTCTGAATCATTTGTTTCATATCATTTTTGATATAATTGATTAAGGGTGCAATCGAATCATTTTTGCTATTGCTCGGAAAATACAAATCGGCACGCAAAAAATGCCGGACCGAATCGGTGATGACAAACTGAAAAGGACTCGGAACTTCTCCCTCTAAGTGAAACATAATCACGGTGTTACCGTCTTTTGTGTGGCTAATTTGCTCTTCGATGGCATAGGCTTTTACGCCGTGTTTGTTGGCTAATTCGTGTACATCATTAATTAAATCCTTGAATTGTTCTTCATTTTCGATACGTTTGTAGGATATATCCAAATTGGCATAAAACAAATCTTTGTAATAAATCTCCATCCAATAAGGCTCCGCCAAGTGCGATGAGTCGGGTGCTAACTGTGCATACGCCGAATAGTTGAAAAAATAAGGCAAGGTGTCTGGCGTACTAACATATTCAGGTTCAGGGAGTTGGATACGATAAAAGCCACGGGGCTTGGGCATAAAAACCGTTTCTTCGCCTCCACAATTCATCAGCCCAAACACCGCCAAGAGAATACAAATAATTCGATTCATAAGTTTTTGATTTGATTGCCCAAGATGAAGTATCTGACAAAAGATAATCGAACATTTAGTTTTGATACAAAGAACTGATTATCAAGCCTTTATGTTTAGAATGAGTCATTTTAAGAGATGACGTGTTCAGGAAAAAAATCAAACATCCATTTGCAGGCGTTCCCAAATTCGGCTCTCCAGAAGACTTCGGTATGGTCGCCGTGTTCTCGCATCGCTACTTCGATATGACTTTCAGGATGGGCATTGATGCCGATAGTTTTTGCCATTCGTCCGATTCTGGCACGCATATACGGGCTTTCTCGGTCGCCACCGAGGAAGTAATATTTGGTCGGAAACTGAATGCCTTTGTTCATCGCAAATTCATAAATTTGTTCGGAAAACCACAAAGAGGGCGAAAAAATCAATAATTTTCCAAAAATATGCTCATATTTTAAGCCAGCATACAAGGCAATTAATCCGCCCATCGAACTGCCACCGATGGCGGTATGCTCTCGTTGGGGCAAAGTACGGAACTTTTCGTCAATGTGTGGCTTGAGTGTTTCGACCAAAAACTGAGCGTATTGGTCGCCTTCACCGCCCCCGTGTTCGTTTCGGTAGGGCGAATATTCATCAATGCGAAGGCTGGATCCATTATCAATTCCGACTACGATGGCACCCGTAAAGCCTTGATTTTCAAGATGAATCATCGTTCCATCGACATCCCATTCGCCAAAAGCCGCATAGCGTTCATCAAACAAATTTTGTCCATCTTGCAAATAAATTACGGGATAATATTTATCCGTATTTGTCTGATAATCAGTTGGTAAATAAATCCAGATGCGCCGCGTGCGCCCTAATTGGGGCATTTCAAAGTGTTCATATAAAATTCGGGTATTTTCTGACATGGTACTTGTGGTAGTTGCGTTTTCCCAATTCAATATTTTATCGTGTACGAGGGGTTCTATTCCCGCCTGAAACACTCGATTAATGCGAGGTGTGCCATCGCGATTTGCCTCGACTGACCGCCAGTTTCCGAGCGTATATTTATATTCAAGCAGTCCTTTGGGCTTAGGTAATTGCAATCGAAATAAGCCGCCGCCAAGCGGTTCAAAACGATAATTACCATCGCATGGATTCCAGTCATTTGTATTACAAGCCATAAAAATGTGGCTATCTTCGGGAATCTGACTGACCCTCGTATCTATCTCAAAGACAATCGTTTGAGTCTTTTGTAGCCGAAAATAATAATACAATAAACCCACTGAAAAAAGAAGAACTAAAGGAATAAGCGCGATGAATGTCGTCATAATAAACTTAAATTCGTGAAACATCCTGACTGCCTGTTTTGCTCAGGTTGGTAAGTCAAAATCATATTTTGTACCAGAAATGCACCAATCGTTTTTTGGTGGTCAAAAAATGACCTCAATTCCCTTGACAAAAATAGGATTTTTTTTTCATGTGATAAGATTATTTGGGGTGTTCATAAAAAACTACGCTATCTCAAGAAGACAGGAATCGTTATTTTTTTGCAAAATGAAGCATTTTTGTCATACAAATTATTTCAAAATATATATTTAATTCAGTATAAAATGATTCATTCATCTTTAATTTATGGATATTTTATTGAATTTTTTGACGAAAAAGACGGAAAATTTACACTTTTGTATCACCTGAATAGTTCGTATTTTTCATTTGCCTTATTTTTTTGTATTTTTCACAAAAAAGCCCGTAAATTAGCGTTCCGTTACAGAAAATAGAATGCGAAGACAATCGAAAAATTGTTTTTTGATTTGAATACAACGTAGTGATTTTCAGGTCATTACTAATCCTTATTTAGTTGAATATACCATGAATATTACCGATAAATTAGGCGAAATCCTGCAAGAAATCCAAGCCTTTCAGGTCGAAACACACGACCAACTCGATGCGTTTCGCACCCAATATATAGGACGTAAAAGCGTGATTGCCAGCCTCTTTGGAGAATTGAAAGATGCCGCCGCCCAAGACCGTAAAGCATTAGGACAACAACTGAACGAACTCAAAAATACGGCACAAGATAAATTCAGACAATTAACCACTGATTTTGAGGCACAAGCCGAAGCGCAAGGCGCACATCGGTTGGATTTTACGCTTCCGCCCGTGCCTGATACGCTCGGAACGGTGCATCCGATTACGCAGGTTCGGCAACGCATTATCCAAATTTTTGAGCGCATCGGGTTTAATATCTCGGAAGGTCCTGAAATTGAGGATGATTGGCATAATTTTTCGGCACTAAATTTCCCGCCCAATCATCCCGCACGCGATATGCAAGATACGTTTTTTATCGAAAAGAATCCAGATATTACACTCCGAACGCACACCTCATCGGTGCAGGTGCGTGTCATGGAAACACAAACACCACCGATTCGGACATTATCGCCCGGAAGAGTATTTCGGAATGAAGCCATTTCGGCACGGGCGCATTGTATTTTCCATCAAGTAGAAGGGCTTTATGTCGATAAAAATGTGAGTTTCAAGGATTTAAAAGAAACTTTATTATATTTTGCCAAAGAAATGTTCGGCAAAGAAACCAAGATTCGGTTGCGTCCCTCGTATTTTCCATTTACCGAGCCGAGCGCAGAACTCGACATTTATTGGGGACTCAAAACCGAAGCTGACAAACGCATCACGAAGGGAACAGGCTGGTTAGAAATTGCAGGCTGTGGTATGGTGGACCCGAATGTTCTAAAAAACTGCACTATTGACCCTGAAACTTACACGGGATTTGCTTTCGGGATGGGCATCGAACGGATAGCCATGCTCAAATACCAAATTACGGATTTACGAAATTTTACCGAAAATGACATTCGGTTTTTGCGTCAGTTTTCGTCTATCAGCATCTAAGTAGTATTTCGTATCAAGTATTAAGACAATATAATTGTTTGAAAATCAATAAATTACATTCAAACCAA